>JACMJB010000461.1 GCA_014380815.1 Armatimonadota bacterium | reverse complement strand
TTACTTTGCACAAGAAAAACGTTACTGCTTCTGCTCAATCGCCTTGTCCAACTCTTCCGAGTCAAGAACGCCTCAGACAAAGGAATTACCGCGCCAGGAAAAGAAATACCAAACGTTTCATGCCCGTCCAATACCATCCAGATCGTCAACGATCCTGCCACGACGTCGCCGCCTGGCAGAGCTTTTTGCAGCGACGGCGACAAGAAACGCGAGTTATCTAGGTATGCGATTTGCAACTGCCACACTGCTAAGAACCGCTTCTTTGGTCACTTCTATCACTTCTGTCGTTGCGATCTCACTTGCAGCGGGTGCGCCTGTATTCGCAGACTCGGTTACTATTCCTTCCGCCTTTGCCAGCACCGAGGGAAACGTCAACAAGGGGTTTGGTGCCGCCCTGACCTATCAGGTAGTCTACGACTCCTCGCTGTTGACAGGGCTGAATGTGGGAGATCAGATCACCGGATTGACCTTCCGGCTCAATGGCGTTAATTCTAGCTCGCCGGCGCTCCTTACCCAAAACTTTGATGTGTACCTGGGGCCGTCTAACTTCGCCGCGGGTTCCCTTTCCGACAGTGTTGTCGCGAACCAGGGCACCGGTACGGTCCAGGTACAATCAGGAGCATTATCGCTTGCGGCGAACGCCTTCACGGACACTGGTGGTCTCGGCCCTAATCCCTTTGGTCAAGTAATTACCTTCAACAGCAGCTATACGTACACAGGAAGTAACCTCCTGCTTACAGTTTCCAGTACCGCTTTCAATGCCAATATTTTACTGGATGCGAATACGGGAACAGTGGGAACTCAGTTGCGGCAGGCGTTCAGTTACAATGCGCTGACCACGGATTTAAACTTTCTGAATTACACCCCGATCACCCAGTTGCAGGTGGAACGCGCGGTCGTCTCTCCCACCGCCCCAGAACCGGGCAGCGCTGCCCTTCTTCTGTCAGTGGTGGGAGCGGGGATTTTCGTCGCTGGTAAGCAGTGGCGGAGAAGATATACAGGCGTTTCCTGAAGTAAACAACGGTTCGCCGCCCCTTGAAAACAAAAAGCGCCCGATGCAGTCTGCATCGGGCGTTTCTCCGTTAACTTAAGCCAAAAGAAACTACGAGATGCTCTTGGCTTTTTCCACCACTTCGTCAATGCCGCCGACCATATAGAACGCCTGCTCGGGCAGGTGGTCGTACTTACCTTCGAGGATTTCGCCGAACGAGCGGACGTTCTCTTCGAGCGAGACGTACTTTCCGGCGCTTCCGGTGAAGGCTTCGGCGACAAACATCGGCTGGGCAAGAAACTTCTGGACACGGCGGGCGCGACCCACGATGACTTTGTCTTCGTCGGCAAGCTCGTCAATGCCGAGGATCGCAATGATGTCCTGGAGTTCCTTGTACCGCTGCAGAAGCATCTGGACCCCACGGGCGACGCGGTAGTGGTCCGGTCCGACAATATCCTCACTCAGGATACGACTGGTGGAAACGAGCGGATCCACGGCGGGGAAGATACCCTGAGCCGCAAGACCGCGATCCAGGTACGTGGTGGCGTCGAGGTGCGCGAAGGTCGTCGCTGGGGCCGGGTCGGTCGGGTCGTCGGCAGGGACATAGATCGCCTGAATGGACGTGACCGAACCCTTGCGGGTGGAGGTGATCCGCTCCTGCAGACGGCCCATCTCCTCCGCGAGCGTGGGCTGATAGCCTACCGCCGACGGCATGCGTCCCAGAAGCGCGGACACTTCCGAACCCGCCTGGGTGAAACGGAAGATATTGTCAATGAACAGCAGAACATCCTGCCCCTGCTCGTCGCGGAAGTACTCCGCCATGGTCAGACCAGAAAGGGCGACACGCAGACGGGCACCCGGCGGCTCGTTCATCTGGCCAAACACCATCGCGGTCTTGTCAATAACATGCGCGATATTGCCCTGGGCGTCCTTGAACTCGGCCTCGCTCATTTCAAGCCACAGGTCGTTGCCTTCACGGGTCCGCTCGCCGACTCCCGCGAACACGGAGACGCCAGAGTGCTGAACGGCGATGTTGCGGATCAGCTCCTGCATCGTCACGGTCTTGCCGACCCCCGCACCGCCGAACAGACCGATCTTGCCACCCTTCAGATAGGGGCAAAGCAGGTCAATCACCTTGACACCCGTCTCCAGCACTTCCGCATTGGTCGCAAGCTGCTCAAAGGCGGGGGCAGGCCGATGGATCGGGTAGGTCAGACCGGCCTCGAGCGGGCCTCGCTCATCAATCGGGCGACCGAGCAGGTTAAAGACACGGCCCAAAGTCTGTGGGCCAACCGGGACCGTGATCGCGTGACCGGTATCGTAAGCGGCCTCGCCGCGCACCAGACCATCGGTCGAGGACATCGCGACACAGCGAACAACATCGTTTCCGAGGTGCTGCGCGACTTCCACTACCAGGTCCGTGTCGGCGGCTAGCGGATCGACTCCGGAAGTATTCACCGTCATGCGCCCACCACCTTCGGAGCGCGGAATACGGACGGCATTCAAAATCTCGGGAAGCTGACCGGGTTCAAATTCAACGTCTACCACCGGTCCCTGGACCTGAACAATCTTTCCTGTCGCCATAACTTTATCTTCATCCTCGCCGGAAAAGCAGACCCTTCCAGCGTCACATTCTCGCATTCAGACTTTGTGAAAACTAGTACGAAATGCCTTCCCAGTATAGCGCGCGCGAGGGGGCAGTGTCAACCAGGCTGATCTTTCGGGACGAGCAACACGCCAAAACGCCTCGCTGCCCGGTTGTGGCAGCAAGGCGTTGGGGTCAAGCCACCAGACGGGATTAACGCTTGGAGAACTGGAAACCGCGGCGCGCGCGCTTGCGCCCGATCTTCTTGGATTCCTTGACACGCGGATCGCGGGTTAGGAAGCCCAGGCGGCGCAGAACCGGGCGGAGTTCCGGGTCGGCCTCGATCAGCGCCTTGGAGATGCCATGGCGCAGCGCCCCGGCCTGTCCCGCGATACCGCCACCCAGTGTCTTGGCCATGACAGAGTAGCGCCCAACGGTCTCGGTCACACTGAACGGCTGCTGGATCAAAGCTTCCAATGTCCGGCGGTGGAAGTACTCCGCGGGGGTCTTCTTGTTGACCACCAGCGCACCGTCACCGGCGGAAAGCCATACCTTGGCAATCGCGTTCTTGCGCTTGCCTGTCCCATAATAACGAGTCGTCGTTTCTGCCATTGTTGGTTACTTTCCCGCGCTTTCGGCGGCGGCTGTGGACGTGCCCTGCACATATCGGAAGCTCGCGCCGCCACCGGGAAGCCCCGCGTTCTGCGCGCCCTTGATCTGCGCCTCGTGCGGATGAAGATCATCCCTGTAGACGCGAAGCTTCTTAAGCTGCTGTGCCCCCAGCGAGTTGTGAGGCAGCATTCCCTTCACAGTTCGCATAATAGCGTCTTCGGGCCGCTTCTCCAGAAACTCACCGCGTGGAACACTTCGGATGCCACCGGGATACAGCGTGTGCCGGTAGATCGGCTCGTCCGCCTTGTTGTTGCCCGTGTAAATGGCCCGCGCCGCGTTCAGGATCACCACATGATCCCCCGTGTCAATATGGGTGGTGAAAGTCGGCTTGTGCTTGCCGCGCAGGATCCGTGCCGCTTCCGCGCACAGACGACCGACCGGGACACCGGTTGCGTCCAGGACGATCCAGTCCCGCGTGATTTCACTCGGCTTGGCCGAATAGGTTTTCATTTTGATTCCGTCCTTTATTTTCCGTCGTATCCATTCGGTCCGCCGTCGCTAGTTCGTCAACGGTGTCCGTCGTTTACTCTCTTACTCTCGCTGCTGCCTGCTTACCCGGTTATCCGAAGCCCACGATAGTCCACGCGCACCAGGCACAGACCTTTCGCGGGCGCGATGGGCGGGCACACCGCCCGGTCCTGACCGTCTCGTATCCGAGCGACCTCATCCGCCAGAAGTCTGCCATGCCCCACCTTCAGCAGCGTCCCCACGAAGGCACGGACCTGCTGCCGCAGGAAGGCATTGCCGCGGACCGTAATCAGGACGCAGTCTTTCCACGTCCGAATGTCCAGCCGTTCGACGTACCGCACCGTGCTTCGGCCCGGTTCACTTGGCTGCCCAAAGGCAGCGAAATCATGCGTCCCCAGCAGGTGCGAGGCGCCCGCCCGCATCGAATCCAGATCCAGCGCTGTCCGCTGATGCAGCGCGAACCGCCCCAGGAGCGCCGAGGGGGCCTGGCGGTTCAGAACCGCATAACAATACGTCCGCCGCGTCGCGCTGAACCGGGAGTGAAAACCAGGCTCCGCGATAGCCGCCGACTTCACGACCAGATCACCCGGCAGGGCATTGTTCAGCGCCAGAGCTAAACGCTCGTTGGGGACACTCCAACCTGTCTCGAAGTGCGCGGTCTGCCCCAGGGCATGTACCCCGGCATCCGTCCGTCCCGCACCGTGAACCCGGCTGAACTCCCCCGAAAGCCGCTCGATCGTCGTCTCTAGCTCGCCCTGCACGGTGCGAAACCCCGCCCCCTGAAGCTGGAAACCGGCGAAGTCGGTTCCGTCGTATTCCAGCTTCAGGCGGAAGGTACGCCGCTCTTTAGTCGTTGACGAACTCCAGAAGCACCAGGGGAGCGCCGTCGCCACGGCGGATTCCCACCTTGGCCATGCGGGTGTAACCGCCGGGCCGATCCGTGAACTGCGGCGCGATCACGTCGAACAGTTCCTTGACCACGCTCTCGTCGTCGGCGCTGTGTCCCCCGAAGTAGGTACGGGCGATACGGCGTGAGTGGACGCTGTTATCGTTCTTCGCTTTGGTGACTAGCTTCTCGGCGATCGAGCGCAGGTCTTTGGCGCGGGTCTCGGTCGTTTCGATCCGCTTATGAATAATCAGCGAGCGCAGCAGCCCCTTCAGGAGCGCGCGCCGCTGGTCCGAGGGCAGTCCGAACTGCCGCCCGCCGATACGGTGTCGCATTTTCTTCTATTCCTTGATCCGTCTTCCGTAATCAGTGGGGCGCAGTTACTCGCCCGGTTCCTCTTCTTCGTCTTCGTCATCATCATCGTCGCCGCCGTAGTATTCTCCGTTTCCGGAGTCCTTTAGCGCCAGACCAAGCTGAGACAGCTTTTCCTTCACTTCAGTGAGCGACTTCTTTCCGAAGTTGCGGATATTCATCAAGTCCGCCTCCGAGATCTGTGCAAGCTCGCCGACAGTAAGAACATTCGCCTTCTTCAGGCAGTTGTACGTGCGGACCGAGAAGTCCAGCTCCTCGATACGCGCATCCGGGGCGCCGGTCCCCTGCGCGAAGGCGCTTGCCGCCGGAAGGAATGCCCGTCCGCCGGTCCCGGGGAACTCCACGAAGCGCAGGAAGTACTCCGACAGCGTTTGAGCCGCCTGGGAAAGTGCCTCAGAGGGCGCGATCGTTCCGTTCGTATGGACATCCAGCACAAGCCGCTCATAGTCCGTGCGATTTCCCACGCGAGTGGGGTCCACCTGGTAATTCACCTTGCGAATCGGACCGAAGGCGGCGGGCACCGGGATCTGACCGATGATCTCATTTCGGTTGACCGACTTTTCGGGCAGAACGTAGCCACGCCCCTTCTCGATAGTCAGTTCCATATAGAGGCTGGCGGTCTCCTCAGAAATGGT
>JACMJB010000460.1 GCA_014380815.1 Armatimonadota bacterium | reverse complement strand
TCGTCTTCGCCGGATTCGTGCTCTGCTAACTCACGGGCGGCGGCGATGTCATCTTCCGGTTCATCGCCGCTGCCGCTGCCGTTCGGTTGCTGGACTGCTGCCACGTTGTCTGTTGTCCTCATGACTTACCCCAAGCCCCGGCGCCTCCTTTGCGGGCGAAGAAGGGTGCCGGAGACGGGGCGCATTTCTGGTTTACTTAAAGTTCTGCTGCCTTCGGAGCCGTGGCGAGAGGCCCCGGGCCTCCCCCGACCACACTCGCCGCGCCGTCGGTGGCAAGCGGCGACTGCAGTTCCATCTCTTCCAAGTATCGATCCCGCTCGGCGACATTCAGCGTCCGCCAGATCAGGAACTGCTTTCGCAGCGTGTTCATAAACCGCCGGTTGACCCGCTTCCAGTTCGAGATGTCACCGGAGACTCGGGTGAGTGTCAGGTTCATGTCATAGACATCCTCGAAGTCGGTCGGGACCGTTTCCAGCTTGATGTGCTGCGAGACACCGAGGTCAAAGGGCGCAAGCCAGGCTTTACAGCCGATACGGAACGCCTCGCCACGCTCAGATTCGTAGGTCTCGCGGTAGATTCCTTCTGTAATGAAATCTCCGACCGAGTATCCTTCATAGGACTGAAACCATTCCGCGAGGAACCCGTTGACTCCGCGTGCCTGATTGCCGGTAACCGCGAACGGCAGACGAATCTTCCAGATGTCCCCTTCCGGGTCAGATACCTGCCAGGAGCGCTGAATCGCGGGTGTCGCCACCTGCGAGGCTTTGTTCGCCGGGTAGAGTGTCGAGAGCAGCACGACCGCGACAATGATCAGGGTGGATGCCACCGCCGAGACCGACGAGAAGTTCAGCGACAGCCCGCCGAGCAGGTTGAACGCGGTCAGGAACTTGCTGACCGCCTGCCCCAGAACATAGCCCGCAACCGCCCCGAGAATGGCGTAGACCAGAGCCTCCGCCATAAAGAGCGTCCCGATGTGGGTCGGGGAAAGCCCGATCGACGAGAAGGTATGAATCTCGCGGACACGCTCGAAGACCGATCCCATCATCGTGTTCAGAACAATAAGGGCCGCGATCAGGATCGGGACGATCACTGTCTCGCCGCCCTCGCCCGATGTTGAGGCGATCGACGAGAACCGGTCGATCTTGCCTCCAGACGACGCGTACAGGTTCATATCGAACCGCTTCATCAGGTTGTTGTTCAGGTCGGACAGCACCGGGCTGAACTTGGTGACAGGATCTTTGGCATCGTCCGTGCCGTAGCTGATCGCGACCGAGCGCAGATCACCCCCCAGATTCACCAGGGTCTTGTAGGGGACGTAAAAGATCACATCCGGGTCCAGATGCAGGTACTGCTGGAACCCCGTTGAGGTGTCCGCTTTTCCCTGCTTCTGTAGCTGCTGCATCTGTACGAAGTCCACTGGGGTCATCGTTTCCTGGTCCAGATCCGTGATCTGCTTGAACTTTTCCTGGTCCAGAATCCCGATCACGGTATAGTCCTGCCCTGAGAACGACACCTTGGCGCTGCCCACGTCAGGGTCCGTGATACGGAGCGAGTCGGCGATCTTGCGGGGCAGGATGATGGAGAGCGTGTCGGTCGGCTCGAACCAGCGGCCCGCGGCCAGTGCTTCATCCACATGGGTGACCTGCGCCTCCTGCGGCGTCAGGCCGCAGGCACCCTTCGCGCCGAACTCGCGGTCCGCGCGCTTCAGGGTCAGGAAGGTCTGCTCACCGGGCTGCGTCCCCAGGAACCAGGAGCGCGGCGCGACCATACGTGTCTTCCCGAACTCGTCGTCGAGCAGGCGGTAGGCCACCTGCTGCAGCGCGTTCCAGTTCGGGTCGCGCAGCAGAATGCCCGCGTAGCGCGGCGTGCCGGGCGCGGGCACCTGATTGAAGCGCAGGTCCTGCACCACCGACGTGAACGCCAGCACCGTGAAGGTCAGCAGAATCAGGGTGATACAGGTCAGAACCGAGCGCGCCTTGCGCCTTCTCATGTTCGAGACGCCCAGCGCGAAAGCCGCCATCGCGACGCTGCTGGTGCCCGCATCGAGCGTGTGCGTTCCACCCGATGTTCGCGCCTGCTGCTTCATCTGCTGTTCGAACTTCTGCCAGACCAGGACGGAGACCAGAACAGCGAGGGCGAGCATCACAAAGGCCAGCAGAATGATCCCCGCGTTCAGCGTGATCTTGAAGGCCGGATGAATCTGTGAAAAGACCCCGAAGACCACCACGAAGATGAGCGAAGCCGCCGTCAACTGACGCTTGAGATCCGGGAAGCCGAAGAACAGCCGCTCCAGGAAATAGGCGAACGGAATCATCAGGGCAAGGTAAAACAACACGCCCTGGACCACATCATGCTGCGTGGTGGAGACATCCGGGTAAGCACGCGATTCAAAGCCCCAGGCCGACCGGGCGTAAGCATCGAACAGCTCGTAGTCCTTGGCATCAAGGGCGGTCTGCGCCTTCACCAGATACTCGCCCGCCTGGTCATGCAGCTTGATGACGCCCTCGTTGACGATGTTATTCGCCTTGAGGCGGTTAAGGCGGAACTCGTCGAGATTCCACATGTCCTGCGCGACTTTGAGCGCGGTATTGATGATGGAGGAGGACTGTGACGAGTTGATGTCGCCGCCACCGCCGCCCATCGGGTAGCCTTCGCCTTCCGGGTTCGCCTTGGTGGAGTTAATCAGCAGAAAGCGGGTCGCGGCTGGCCCGGACCCCATCATGATCTTGAACTGCCGCTGCTTTTCGATCGCGGCGGCGGAGGCGTTGTTCGCCGCCGTCGGCTTGGGAGCGCCACCCAGGCCGCCCTCACCATATTCGCTGCCGCGGCGCGCGAAAATGATCGCGGCGTCCTCCACATACGAGACTCCCGGTTCAGGCTTGGAGATCGCGTAACCGTACTGACGCGGCACCCCGTTGTTCGCGCCGTCGAAGATGGTGACGGTCGAGAGGGTTTTCAGCGCCTGCTGGTCCACCAGATCATAGATCGCGGTGGCGACACAGGGGAAAACCTCAATGGTCAGTTCTTTTTCCGAGGTTGTCAGCGCGATGGTGTCCGCACCCGCCGCGAACTGACCGTTCATATCCGGGGCATAGTCAATATCGCCGGTTCTGGGGTCCAGGTGATACGCCCCGACCGAGTGCTGCTTGTTGTCCGCGGTCTGGGTCGGAACGCCTTTGAAATTGAAGATCGCCTGCGAGTCCCTGGGAACATTGGGATCGTTTGCGACCTCCTGCACCCAGTAGCCCCGGACACCGATAAACGACTTGTTGCCCTGCGCCCCGCCGCCCGTCAGCGCGGGATAGACTGCGAGCGACCCTACGACCGGGTCATCGGCGACCAGCGACTTTTTGGGGTCGTAGGAGCGGACCCGCCCATGGATCGTCGCGAAGCCATTGCGCAGTCCCATCCGGGTCCACTGAGAAACCTTGTTCAGCGGCACCTGCGTCTTGGGATCGGCACGCGGGTCGTTGGTGTCGTTGACATAGTGCTGGAAGACACAGACAAAGGTTCGCATCTGCTGGGCCAGGTTTGCCACATTCACCCGGTCAAAGGTATCGAACGGTGTGTCTACCTGGTTACGTGAATCGTCAATCGAGGCGAAGGTGACGCCATACCCACCCGCCATGCCTACCGCTTCACTGTCGAAGGCAGGCTTGCCGGGGATATAGTTACGCCAGGTCTTGCCGTCCACGGGATTGACCCCGTCCGCGAACCGCTTCTTGGGATCGTAGCCCAGCACACCGGCGACCTTGTCATTGTTTTCGCGGGCCGCGCGGGCGATGTCGGAGAAAACGTTCTGCGTATCCTCGCGCACATCGAAGAACCAGCCCTTGTAAAAAATGCCCATCCCCTGTGTCTGGGAAGCGAGGTCCAGCCCGGCCCATAGGTAGATCGGGTCCACAGGGTCTTTCGCCTGTCCGAACAGCTTGGCGAACGGACCGGGCACCTGCCACTTATCAATGCGCCGGTCCACCAACTCACGGATCCCCTGAAGGCCTAGAAAGTGCCCGCTGGTGGCGACAAACCAGACCGTGCGCTCGTTACCCAGCTTCTTGAACGTACGGGCGGTCTGTAGCAGACCCGCCATTCCGCCCGACGATTCCGCGGCGGGAGCGAGCGCGGGAACCACGGACATGCCGTCGTAGAAAGCCTGCACCACGATGATCTGCCGGGCGATCTTGGGATCCTTGCTCTGACCGGGCATCACGCCGATGAAGTTTCTGGCCTCCACCTGCCGCCACTTCATATCGGCTTTGAGAAGGGCGGTCGGGGCACGGCGCCCTAGTGCAAGCGCCTGCAGCGCGGCGGCATTGGTCTTCTGAATGTAGAAGCGCGGGATCGAAAGCGGGATCGAGATAAACTTGGCTTCGGCCTCGCCCCGCATCGTGCGGTCCGGCTCGATGAAGATGACCGCCTTCGCGCCCAGACGGGCGGCATTCAGCCACTCGGAACCGCAGTTGAAATCCACCAGAACGATGGAACCCTCGACGGTTTTGCCATTGAACGCGCCGAGCGAGCCATCCCCCGCATAGATCAATGGACCGTTCAGGCCCTCCGGAGGAAGCTGCGAAGTCCGCACCAGGTTCGGCCACATGCTGTAGAGCTTGTAGGTCTTGCCATTCGCGACCAGCGAGGCCCCCTGATCCATCGGAACCGTCGCGGTGAAGGTTTCGGTCTCCACCTTGCCGGGAAAAAGCTGATTGAACTGCGCCTCGACATACTGCGCGGCTTTGCGCTCGCCGGGATAGCCAACTACGCGGGAGCCATTGGTGGAGAGAGTCCGCACCGTCTCCGCCATTGCCTGGGGGTCCACTGTCGCGGCGAGGTCCTGGTACTTCTGAGCCAGCACGGGGTCCACAGCGGCCAGCGCGGTTCGCGGCGGGATGGCGCCAGCAAAGCAAAGCAGGGCGGCAGTGGCGACGCAGCAAAGCAGGGACATCACCTGTCGCATCGGCGGGTTTGAAACCGAGGTGAGCCAGGCAGGGCCGCGCTCAGACGCGGAAGTCGTCATCGAGGAGTTCCTTTTCATCAAGCACCTGCGGCGCTCGCATCGTTGCCAGCACACACAGAGATCGGGACTTGGGCTAAATTGTAGCACGAAGGCTTCCCCGGACGCAACCAGGCGGGCAAGCGTTGCCCCCAGTCCGGCAAAGTCACTGCGAAGATCGGTTCTTGCCCCAACCCTCTCATACGCAGAAACCCCGCCGGTTTGTGACAATCGGCGGGGTGTATTTCGTTTTGCGGCAAACTCGCGAAGCGCTACTTCAAGTCATACAGGCGTTCTGATTCCCCAGGGTAGATATTGCCCTGGGAGTTGCCATTAGCGCCTTTTAGCCTCGCCTCCGCCAGCGGTCGGATCCGGCGGGTGTTGTCCAGTGCCGCCGCCTTTGCCCAGGCCGCCTTCGCCCGCTCAGGATCACCTCGTGCCAGCGCGGATCCGAGGGAGTAGTAGGCAGGCGGCGGTATGCGCCGCCGCCGCCTCGAACAAAAAACGGTGGAAAATATTGGTGGACGTTCGGAGCATGAAGATCGCCCGATCCTCAGTGTGTGTCTCCTTCAAAGCCCAGTCATAGACCTGCCGCGCTTCGGCATACTGCAGGATCCACGGGGTGAACTTATAGCCATTCACCCATTTCGCTCCTTCCCTGTGGCTTGCCAGAGGGTGGCACGGATCAAACGCGTTCCCGTCAACTCCTGATGAGAAGCGGATTGGTAGCGCATACCCATTAGTATACTTGTTTGTTATGGTATCGAACTGCGTGTACCAAACACGCGACACAGTACCTGTTTGTGACAGCCCTCTCCGATTCGTCGCTTTGAACCCATCACCCGGTCTGAGATAGACCCGCGACGATTCTCTGGACTCTTTGCGAAACGGCAGCGTCTTCATCGTTTCTTCATGGAAGAATGGTACCAAGTAGTTAGATAGCACCGCGAATCCCGCGCAGCGAGGACGTTATGAGAATCCTGGTGATCGAAGACGACGAAGACATCGCGGCCCTGCTGCGACAGGGGCTGACCCAGGCCGGATACCAGGTGACGGTCGCTTTGGAGGGGATCACCGGGTGGCGACAGGCCGCCGACACCCCGTTCGGGCTGATCGTCCTGGACTGGATGCTGCCGGATACCGACGGCAAAACGCTCTGTCAGCGTCTGCGCGCCCAGCGGATCACAACGCCCGTTCTGATGCTGACGGCCCGTGATGCCCTGCGGGACCGGGTGGAGGGACTGGATGCCGGAGCCGACGACTACCTGACCAAACCCTTCGAGTTCGACGAACTGCTGGCGCGCGTGCGGTCCCTGCTGCGTCGCCAGCAGATCCACAAGTCCCGGCGTATCGCCATCGCGGACCTGGAGATTGATACCGGTCTGCGGCGCGTGGCACGGGGCGGGGCCGAGGTCCGCCTGACGCCTCGCGAGTACGCGCTGTTGGAATCACTCGCCACTCGCCAGGGTCAGACCCTGACACGCGAGGTGATCCAGGAATTGATCTGGTTCGATTCCAACAGTCTGTCCAACACCGTGGATGTTCATGTCGCCGCGCTGCGCCGGAAGATAGATGCCGGACATGCGGTCAAGCTGATCGAGACGATTCCCCGTGTCGGCTATCGGCTGACGGCCCCGGAACACGCGGAGCCGGACTTATTCCCTGACCCGGGAGCGGCAAATCCGTGACCCGCGGCGGCGCGGGGGGTGGGCGCGGGTCGCTGCGGCTGCGCATCACGCTGGGAAATGTCGCGGCACTGGCAGCGGTACTGATCGCCTTTGGGCTGGGGTTTCGGTGGACACTATGGAACCTACTCGTCCGGTCGCTGGACGACGAAATGACCGGGCAGGTCCGTGCGCTGACGCGCCGGTGGAAGGCAGCGCCGCCGGAGCGCCGGCTGCTGCTGCGACTGCTGCTGCAGCGCCCCGCGCCGGGTCTGGGTGTCCTTCCCGGTGGGCCGGAGGAGGCGGCCGCGCTGCTG
>JACMJB010000459.1 GCA_014380815.1 Armatimonadota bacterium | reverse complement strand
GGAGAACCGGCCCAGAATCGCCCCGCCGACCCTAAGGGTACCTGCGACGAGTCCCAGCAACAGGGCGGTTTTCGCGGTCTCCGCCAGGCGACGCGCCTCTTCCGAGGGCCGCGATCCCCAGAAAAAGTGGACGTGTAGCAGGGCCGCCAGGCAGAGCAAAAAACCGCCCGCCGCTGCTGCCTCCCATCCCATGAGCGGCACCGGGTAGGGGCGGCTGGTCCGGCCAAGCAGCAGGGTCGCGGACTGTGTGAAAATGCAACGAGCGCCGAAAAAGACGAGAGGTAGGGGTGCCAGGACCCCACCGAGCCACGCCCAGACCAGACTGCTGTTCCCGTCGGGGAGTCGGTCGGGGTCCAGTGGGTCCAGCAGACTCATTGCGGAGTCAACGGGCGGGGCGAACCGGAGCCGCGCTGGCCCCGCTCTTCCCCGTCGGTGCGGGCTTCGCGGCTGCCTTCTCTCGGGCCTGATACTCCTCGATCACTTCCCGTGCCATCTGCTCGCCCCACGCCGACCCTACCGCGTAGCTCTCCTTCGAGACAGCGGGAGCCACCGCGATCACCTTTTGCCCAAGCGGCGTCTGGTAAAACTGGATCAGCCCTTTGACATCTTCTCTGGAATAATATTTGTCGTAGATCGGCAGAAGGCGATCCACCAATTGGCTGACCTTTGCCTTCCGGCGGAATTCCTGCCAGAATTCGGCGGGCACCTGGGGAAGCATCTTCCGCATTGCGGGGATCATCTGATCCATCATCTGCGTGCCTATCTTATCGCCGCCCGACAGCGCGATCAGCTGCCGAATTTCCTTCTCCTTTTCGGCATCTGGCAGGATCGCATCCGGCTGGGGCGCATTCGGCTGGACCGTCTTCGCCGCGACGGGCGCGGCTTGTGCGACCGCGGCGGAAGGGTCAGTGAGCAGCATGGTCGCGGCCACAGCAGCGAAGCCGGCAAGAACGGTTCTAGGTGAATTCATGTTTTCTCCCACAGCCCACAGAGCGAGTCGTTTTTCGCACGTTTCGGATCGAGAGCAAGGCAAAGCGCTCTCCTGGATATTATACGACAGAGGCAGGGAACCCCGCCGCGGCGTTTGCCCCGGCCCCTCCCGTGCGATATACTAAAGGCATCGAATTGCTCCAATGGCGACCCGCAAACGGCGGGCCGCTTTTTTTACGGCTTTTACCGTCTTCCGGTTTTATTACCATCCCCTTCTGTTTGAATACTGTCTCCAACCGCGCCCCGATGCGAGTGCGCGGCGGAAAGGACAACGACGATGCTCACCCTGGATAAAATTACCAAAGGTTTCGGCCCGCAGACCGTCTTCAAGGAGGTCAGCCTCGTCATCGGCGCGAAAGAGCGCGTCGGGGTCGTTGGCGTCAACGGTGCGGGTAAGTCCACTCTCGTGAAGATCATGGGCGGTCAACTTGACCCTGACAAGGGGGTGGTGGACACCCACGCCTCCAGTGTCGGCTACCTATCGCAGGAATCACAGTGCCGCCTGGGAGTGACCGTTGCCGAGGAGATGCGCTCCGCTCTGCCCGGTGTCGCCGATGTTGAAGCGCGGCTGCTCAAAGCATCGGAGTCGATGGCGGACGGTCAGGCCAGCAAGTCTGATCTCGCGGATCTTGCCAAGGCCGCCGATGACCTGCACCGTCTGGAGGCGCATACCCTCGATGCGCGCATCGGGCGCGTCCTGTCGGGCCTGGGCTTTGAACTCGATGCCGTGGATCGCCTCACCGATACCTACTCCGGGGGCTGGCAGATGCGGATCGCGATGGCGAAACTGCTGCTGCAGGAGCCGGACTACCTGCTCCTGGACGAACCGACCAACCACCTGGACATCACGGCCCGCTACTGGCTGATGTACGAGTACATTCCCAGCTACCCTGGCAGCGTCGTCGTGATCTCGCACGAACCGGAGTTCCTGAATGTGGTCTGCGAGCGTGTAATCGAGGTCGAAGATCAAACGATCAAGGAGTACAAGGGGAACTACGACGATTACGAGCGGCTAAAGGAAGAGGCATACCAGCGCCAGCTGAAGGAGTGGGAAGCCCAGCAGAAGGAGCTGGAAAAGACCCGCGAGTTCATTGACCGTTTTAAGGGCAACAAGTCCAAGGCGGGCATGGCGGAAAGCCGCCAGAAAATGATTGATAAGCTGGAGATCCTTGAAAAGCCGAAGGCGAAAGGACGCACCATCTACCTGGAGTTCCCGGAGGCCCCGCGCTCGTCCGTCGAGCCGGTCATCATCAAGAATGTCTCCAAAAAGTACGGCGACAAGGTGATCTGGGACGATGTTTCGCTGACGCTGGTGCGGGGCGACAAGGTGGCGCTGGTCGGTCCGAATGGGATCGGTAAGTCCACGCTGCTCAAAATGATCGTCAATGATGAAAAGCCGACCAAGGGCAACATAGATGTCAATCCCAAGACCGTGATCGGCTACTTCGCCCAGCATCAGGCCGAGGCGCTGAACAACGAACTGACGGTCATGGAAGAGACCATGGCGGGCATTGATCCCAAGCTGCTGGAGACCGCGCGCGGCTTGCTGGCCCGTCTGCAGTTCCGAGGAGAGGATGCCCCGTTCAAAAAGGTGAAGGTGCTGTCCGGCGGCGAGCGGTCGCGGGTCGCGCTGGCGACGTTCCTGCTGCGCCCGGCGAACCTGTACCTGCTCGACGAACCGACCAACCACCTGGACCTGAATTCGCGTCAGGTGCTGCAGGATGCGCTGGTGAAGTTCGACGGCACGATCCTGATGGCCTCGCACGACCGGGAACTGATTGATGCCGCTGCGACCGGTGAGTATGAGGTCGAGAACGGCAAGCTGGTGCTGGTCCGCGACCCCGCCGCCGCCCGCGATTAGACCCAAGAACCCCCCGTCGTGCCCAGCACGGCGGGGGGTTCTTGCCTATTTGCTCCCTACTTGCCGCGCGTCCCGCTGCGGCGCATGGGCGAGGGCGGCGGCGCGGTCGGGCGCGGAACACTGCTCGCCTCGTCGGTGGGAATCACCACCCCATCCGCATCGCGGGGCTTGCCCGCGTTTCGGTACTGCTCCAGTATCTTTGCCGCTTCGGGCGAAATGCTTGGTTTTCGTTTCTTTTCGGGCATACGAATTCTGCTTTGCCTCCTCGGGTCGTTCCGGCAGTTCTGCGGGTCGTATCGTATTATAGGCCGCGAACCGGGAAATTGCCGCGCCGCTCAGGCACCCCGGCCCACAGGGTCACAGCACGCGCACGAACAGGCTGCCGGGCTGACGCCGAATCAGCGCCTTCATCTCCAGCAGGGTCGCGGCGACCGTCGCCTGCGATGCGGAAAGACCCGCCGCTGCGCTCGCCTCGTCGAGGTGGCGGGGAGAAAGGTCGAAGTGGGGCAGCAGGGCGGCCTCGTCCCCGCTCAGGTTCGCCGGAAGGGGCGGGGGGGGTAGCGGAGACGAAGACCTCTCCGGCGTGCCCGGCGAGGCATCATGGACCAGAGCGAAGCCCTCCGGCGGGGTGTCGGCTTTGGGGTGCGGGGTATGGCGGGGCGCAACGTCCTCTTCCGGCGCGATCCCCAGGGCCTCGAGAATATCGCCGGGGGCATCCGCGAGGGACGCGCCGTCCTGCACCAGCTTGTGCCCACCTCGCGACCGACCGGTGTCCACCGCGCCGGGTACCACCCAGACATCTCGCCCGTACTCAGCGGCATTGCGGGCCGTAATCAGCGCCCCCGATGCCTCCGGGGTCTCGACTACCAGGGTCGCTCGCGCGATCCCGGCGATGATCCGGTTGCGCGTGGGGAAGCGCCACGGCTCCGGTTTGGTGCCCATGGGGAATTCGGAGATCACCGCGCCGCCCCGCTCCACCACGGTGGCGAACAGGGCACGGTTTTCGGCTGGGTAGCCCACATCAATCCCGCAGCCAAGGACCGCGATGGTCCGGCCCCCGGCGGCAAGCGCCCCCTGGTGCGCGGAGGTATCAATACCCAGCGCCCCGCCTGAGACGATGCAAAGCCCACGCTCCGCCAGCCCCTGCGCGAACCGGTTGCTCTGCTCCCGCCCGTAGATAGTCGCTCGGCGCGAACCGACAATCGCGACGGAGAAGCGGTCATCGGGACGGAGCGCTCCCCGCACGAACAGCAGCGGCGGGGCATCCGAGAGAGGAAGCAGATTGGCGGGATAGTCCCGGTCACGGAACGTCAGAATAGTGGCGTCCAGCGCCTTCGCCTGTTCCAGCAGACGCGGCGGGAGCGGCGCGGACGCCGCCGCTTTTAGCCGGGTGGCCTGCTTTTCGGTCAGAAGGATCGGTGGGGCGGCAAGCGCCGTGAGCGAAAGGCGAAAGACAGCAAGCGGGTCGCCACCCACGGCATCCAGCAGCGCGCGCAGGCGCGGCGGCGGGAGTAGTGCGTCCGCGAGCCGCTGACAGGCGATAAAGCCATCGGGGGCATCGGCGGCAAGGAAACGGGTGGGTTCTCCAGGCATGTCAGGTTCCGGCGGCGATCCGCGTGGCGCGTGTGCGCTCGAAATACGGAACGCGGCAGGAAGTGCTTCCTGCCGCGTCCGATGGGGTATTGGCGCTGGCTACAGGCCCGCGCCGCCGCCTCGGTTGGTCCGGGGTACACGGGGACGATTGCCGCGTCCCTGGCCCCCTCCATTGCCGCGCCCCTGGCCGCCTTGACCACCCTGTCCCGCCTGACCGCCTCCGGCACGGTTCGGTGTGAAGCCGGGGCGGCTCTGGGGTGGGGGCGGCGTGGTGGCGGTTCCCGTGCCCGCGCGGTACTGCGGCAGGCTGTTGTCCACGACAAACGACCAGTCCTGCTGCTGGATATTGCCCTTATAGTCTTTCGCGGTCAGGGCGACATTGTGGCGACCGTTCGCGAGCGGGGGGTCTATCACTTTGCCGGTTGCCCGCGTCTTGTAAAAGACCAGGTTACTCAGGGTGTCGTAGTCGGCCTCGATCTCTTTGCTGTCGAGCGTCATTTTGACGGACGCGGGATCAATGCCCGATCCAGGGTCGGTGACATTGGCGGCGATCACCAGGCCCGGTGAGCCGTTGATCGCATATCCCGGTGGCGGATACATCCCTGAGGTCAGGGGAGCGCTGGTGTCAGGCGCATCCGGTCGGAAGGCGGAAAGGCTGCCGTCGTCGCTGACCAAGTACAGCGCCTTATTCGCGACCGAGACCGGCGAACCGAGCACGGTGCTTCGGGGCGGGGCATTGTTGGCGCTGCCAGTGGATGGGTCCACGCGGTACTGCCAGAGCAGCTTGCCGTCGGTGCGGGAGACCGCGAGCAAAACGCTTTGCGTGGTCGGGATATAGATGATGTCGCCGGAAAGGGTAGGCGCGGCGGCGGGGACATAAGGAAGCTCGACCGGCTTCTCCCAGGCGTCTTTTCCGTTGTTGGAGCGCACCGCGTACATCATCTTGTTACGGTCCACAACGTAGACGATGCCTTCTGCGGCGACCGGGGCGAACGGCAGATCGCCGGTGAAATCACGTGCCCAGCGCAGGTTTCCCGATGTCTGCTGAATCGCGTGGAGGCGTGGCCCAGAGGGGATATAGAGCGTGTTGTCCGCATAGATCGCCGCGTTCGGCCCGAATCGGTACTGCAGGCGGGTGGACCACTTGCCGATACCAGTGGCGGCGTTCACCGCGACCACCCCGTTGTTGTTGGTGGTGAAGAAGATCAGACTGCCCGCCACGATCGGCGAAGAGTTGATGCCATCGCCCGCCTTGAAATCCTGCTTCCAGACCGGGTTGCCGGTCTGGGGGTCCAGTGCGCGCAGGCTGCCATCGTTCGCGCCGAAGTAGAGAACATCGTTCACCATGACTGGAGAGGAGTTGATCGAGCGAGCCGCATTGAAGCGGACGACCTCGCGTCCGTCCTTGGCGTCGTAGACATACAGGATGCTGTCCGACCCTCCGATATACACGCGCTCCTTCTCCACCAGCGGCGTGGTGGAGAAGATGTTGTTGTTCAGAAGCTGAGGAGTGCGCCAGCGCAGTGCGCCGGTCTTAACATCCACGGCATACAAAACGCCGCCGCTACCCGGATTTCCGGTGCCGTCGCTCAGCGAGCGGGTCGTGAAGTAAGCCGTCTCCCCGACCACGGTCGCCGAACTGGTGTTACCGGGCTGCGGCGCGCCGGTGAACCGCCAGAGCAGGGAGAGCGGGGGCTGCACGACCTCGGTGGCGACCCCGGAATGCTGGGCATCGCCCCGGTAAACCGGCCAGTCTTCGGCATGGACGCCGTTCGTCGCCGTCGCACCGAGCAGAAAGAGGACGGCTGCCGCTGTCAGCACGCCGCGCTCAGCACCGCCGCGCGCCTGTCGGCCTCGAAGCCGGGCACGGCGAGGAAAGTCTATCATTTTTGGTCCTCGGAAGTCGGGGTGAGAAAGCCGGGCCGCAGGGGGGTTCGGTGCCAGCAACCAGATGCCGCTGCCACCCCACGACAAGACAGAGTGTGTCGTTAAATTATAACAGCCGCACCCGGTCAGCGTCAAGAAGACGAAGACCCCCGACCTTGCCGCGCCAAGCCCTAACTACGGTGAGCCGGTCGCTCGGGGTGCAGCAGCGCCAATACCAGCGGCGAGCAACGGGCTTCCATTGCCGTCTTGTGCAAAGAAAAGGGCACAGCTGACGTGACCTTTATCGCTATATGGCTGGCGCAACAAGTTTGGCGGGACGCAGCCCGTAAGATCTTCAAGACCCGACCGCGTTTTCTCGCGGACTGTATATGGGTACCTGCCAATGAGATGCACCCCAAAGACTACGCAGAGCTTGAAAGACCGTTGGCTGTTGCTGCCAAACCGTCCGAGGCCGGAGCGGCGCCTGTTCGGGTGGCGCTTAACTATCCGCAGATTGTTCTGTTTGTCCTTGCCGCCTACCTGTTACTTCAGTTTTTCGACCAGATCGCTAAAGCGCTGCTTCTGTTCCTCGCCGCGTTTTTGATCGCGGTCGTGCTGAACGCGCCGGTGCGCTGGCTGGAAAACCGGGGGGTCCGGCGCAGTGTGTCCGCGGCGGGCGTCGCCCTGCTCGTGCTGGGCGGGATCGGCGCGGCGGCTTATCTTGCCGGACCACCGCTCGCGGAGGAGGCCGCCCAGCTGGTGCAGGAGGCCCCCGACCGCGTGGACCGGCTCCGCGCGCAGACGGACCGTTTTGCCACTCAGTATCCGGCCCTGCGCAGCCTGCTGAACTCCGATGCTCTGGAATCGGAAAACATCCTGAAGCAGGTGCAAGGGCTGCTGCCACGACTGGGCCGCTACACACTGGGATTTCTCGGGGCATTCGCTTCCGGGTTCTTCGTGTTTGTGATCGCGCTGTACACGCTGGGGTCGCCACATTCCCTGCTAAGGGGAGTGATCGCCGCCGTGCCGCCCGGTTATCGGCGGCCCGCGACCCGCGCTCTGACCCGTATCGTCGGGCAGCTTGAGGCCTGGGCATCGGCGACCCTGCTGCTGATGGTGATTGTCGGGACCCTGAGTGGTATCGGTCTCTGGCTTCTGAAGGTGCCCAATGCCGTGCTGTTTGGCGTTCTCGCCGGGATCGGCGAGGGAATTCCGACCATCGGTCCGATCCTATCCGCGATCCCCCCGATCGTCGTCTCGCTTGCCGATGACCCGACAAAAGCGCTCTGGGTCGCGGTCCTTTTTCTGGTCATTCAGCAAGTGGAGAACAATGTTCTGGTCCCTCTGATCATGGGACGCAGCCTGAAACTGCACCCGGTCTCCATTCTGTTTTTCGTGCTCGCACTCAGCGCGGTTCTGGGGCTTGCCGGAGCGCTGCTCGCGGTGCCGTCGGCGATCATTACCAAGGTGGCGTGGGAGGAGTTTTATCTGCGAGGACGCCGACCCTCGGCAGGGGTCCTGACCCAGGCCGCGGAACAGATCCTGCGCGCCGGGTCGCGCCCAGGCCGCGACACTGCGCCGCGACCGCCGGGTGTCGATTCCCCGCGCTTACACGGCGAGTAGCGAAAAAGGCCCGCGGGACGCACGGGGCATACCGGAGAGAGTCCGGTCAAATAGGCGCGGATTCGCCCAGCGTCGTGGGGCCACTAATGGTCGCTGCGCCGGAGGCAGCCCGAATCGCCTCCGCGATCCGCCGGTGCTCCACCGCGCCGATCACCGAGAGCGGCGGCTGTGGCCGCGCGAAGGCGAGCCGTTTTGCCGCAAGAACGCGCCCTGCTGCCTCTTCCACGCGAGCCAGCGGCAGTTCTCCGCTTTGAACAGCGGCCAACAGCGCGTCGCGCGTCTCGTGCTGGCGCTCCCGCGTGTGACACACCAGGAGCACATCGGCCCCGGCCTTCGCGGCTAGGACGGCGGCCCTCGCTGTGCCCCAACGGTCCGCGACTGCCTTCATTTGCAGGCAGTCTGTCACCAAAAGACCGGTGAAACCCATGTGCACTCGCAGCAGGTCTGTCAGGATCGCGTGGCTGAGGGTCGCGGGGACACCGGAAGCATCTAGCTTGGGAAACTGAATATGGGCAGTCATCAATGTCGGCGCTTCGGCGGCGATGACCGCCTGAAAGGGGATCAACTCCCGCTCCTCTAGTTCGCTCAAAGAAGCCTCCACGGTGGGGAGCGCGAGATGGGAATCCAGGTGGGTATCGCCGTGACCGGGAAAATGCTTCGCCGACGACAGCACGCCACCCTCAGCGTAGCCCCTTACCTGCGCCGCCGCCATTCGTGCGACCATCGCCGGAGCAGTTCCGAACGACCGGTCCCCGATCACCGGGTTCAGGGGGTTGCTGTTCACGTCGGCATCCGGCGCGAAGTTCCAGTTCACCCCCACGGCGGCAAGCTCCATCGCGGTTGCCCGTGCCGCCGCCTGCGCCAGGGCTGGATCGCCGGTCCGCCCAATCGCCTCCGCCGTCGGCAGGAGAGTGAAAGGGGGTGTCCCGAACCGCGCGACCCGTCCCCCCTCCTGGTCGGTCGCGATCAGAAGCGGCAAGCGCGGCGCAAGGCCCTGAAGCTCGGTGAGCATCGCCCGCACGCCGCGGATGTCCAGGGTGTTTGCACCGGGGGCCAGTACGTTGCGCCCCATCACGATCATGCTGCCCGCCATCAGGTCCACGACGCACTCTCGCGCCTGCTCGTTCACGGCGAGGTATGCGCCATCGCCGCTCCAGCCAAGGCACAGCATCTGTCCGATCTTCTCGCCAAGCGTCAGGTCGGAAACCAGGGGGAAAGAAAACGTGGTCATGGCGTTAGCTTCGCGGTCTCCGGGGGCTTGTCCTTCTCGCTCCGCACCCTGAGCACCGTCGCGGAACGGCTCAGTTCGCGGTGACGCCCGGCACGTACTGACCCCCGGGGCGATTGCCCTCCAAACGGCTCACGGCAGCATCCGCGTCCGCGAGGCGCTGTTCGGCGACGGGACGCAGGCGTTGCCGTTCGGCGGGGTCGCTGGTCGCGGCGGCGTTCAAGGTCAGCCGAAGATAGCCGCGCAGGCCAGTCGCGGCGGCGCTTGCGGTTCCCCGCACCGGGGCGGGAAATCGGTCCGGGTGACCATACAGGCCGATCATCGCCCCCAGCGCGTCCACTGCATCATCCACCGCCGCGACACTGCCAGCCGCATCTTTGACCGCGCCTTTGGCCCCATCACCGGTCCCATGCCAGAAGGATTGACGGTCGAATTCCCGAACCGCGACCAGTGTTTGACGCAGGGGAGCGGTAGCGGCCTTGGTCTGGGCGCGCTCCTCGCCGCTCATCTCCAGGCCCTTTTCAGACGCCGCGGTCTGCGGGGCGTAAGCGCCGCCGATCAGTGGGATGGACGGAGGCGGCACATAGGCGGGCGCGGCATAACGGCGCGCGGCGCCAGAGGGAAAGCCAGGGTTGGGTGCGGCAGATCGCGGCGGCGGGAGGGGAGCCGGGAGGGAGCCGTGGTCGCTCTTCCCAACACTCGTCAGGCGGCGGGCACGGTTCGATGCGGCGAAGCCGCCGGACTGGCTGGCAAGCGAAACGGCGTTTCGCAATACCCAGAAAAGGACCAGGATCGCCACGATAGCCCCACCAATGATGAGAATACGCTGCGTTTGCTGCTGCTGACGGTCACTTTCGTCGTTTTCCCAAAGACTCACGGTCGCCTCACAGTGGCTTCCCGAACGGGGTTGGGGCCGTCAGAATAGCCTGCGTAATAGCCTCAATCATACCCCCATCTTACCTTGTGCGCTGGTTGCGGAACAAGGGGGCGTGGGCTATACTCATCGTTTGGAGAACGGAATTTATGCGACTGCGGCAGGTTCTGTCCGCGAAAATCCACCGAGCGACGGTCACGGAAGCGGATATCAATTATGTCGGCTCAATCACGATTGACCAGGACCTTCTGGACCGGGTGGATATGGCTCCCGGGGAACTGGTTCACGTGTGGAACGCAACCAACGGAGAACGTTTGGAAACTTACACCATCTCGGGTAAGCGCGGATCCGGCATTATCTGTATGAATGGTCCTGCCGCGCTCCGCTGCGAGGTCGGGCATGTCGTGATCGTCGCCTCCTTCGCCTTCACCGACGACGCTGCCTCCGTGCGTCCTCGAATCGCGTTTGTGGACGAGTCGAACCGCTTCACGGGCTACGCCGAGTAGCACCGCAGGTGCCGCAGGTCGTCTCTGTTTCGTTGTCAGGAAAGTCGGAAACCGGCTATGTTTGAGCTTGCAGTCGAAAAAACCATCGCGGCGGCGCACTACCTGCGGAACTTCAGCGGCAGATGCGAGCGTCTGCACGGGCACAATTACCGGATCATAGTCTTTCTACAGGGCGAGCAGCTCGATGATGCCGGAATGCTGGTGGATTTCACCCTGGTCAAAGAGTCCATGAGCGGTATTCTGGATAAACTGGACCACTACTGCCTGAATGATCTTCCGGAGTTCGCGGAGATCAGCCCGTCGGCGGAGAACATCGCCCGCGTTATCGGGGACTTTCTGGCGCGCCAGGATTTCGGGCGGGCGCGGCTTCACCGTGTCCAGGTTTGGGAGACACCGAACCAATCGGCGACCTATTTCGTCTCTTGACTGGCGAGCGCTGAGGTCTTTCCTGACGCCTGCCTGGTTGACAAAGTGATTTTCGGATGGATACAATTCGGAAAGCGCTCGCGGAGAAAACGGCCTGGTATCCTTTGGCCCCGATCTGGCCCCGTGGAATCATCCGCCATCGGCTGCGCAGTGTCCGCGGTGTCTTCCGCCCCGAGCGGCGGCCCGCCAAACACTGCCGCCGCCTTCACTCCAAGGAGAGACGCGATTTTGGATCAGACAGTCGCCGCTAAGGCACCCCCCGTGCCCGTCACGGCCCGTGATATGTTTCGCATTCTGCGTCGCCACGCCGCACTGACGATCTTCACTTTTGGGGCGGTTGTCGCGATCACACTGTACTTCACCTCGAAGCTCCCCTTTGTATACGAGGCGAAGGCTTCGGTCCTGCTGGACGGCGTGACGCCCAACAGTGTCCCCACCGGTGACCTGATGGACCTTCTCTCCGGGGGGAACGCGGGTGGCTCGATGGATACCGAGATCCAGAAGATCCAGTCCCGCGATTTTCTCTCGGAGGTGGTCACTCGCAGCAAACTGGTGGACTCCAGCACCGACGATCTGCGGGGCCGTCTGTCGGTCGCATCCGGACCGGGCAATCAGCTTCTCAGCTTCTCGATGCGAGGGCGCACGCCGAAGGAGGCGCAGGGGGGCGCGAACTGGGCCGCCCGCGTCTATATGGACCGCGCCAACCGCGAGTTCGAGGATAAAACGGAACTGTCGAAGACCCGTCTGCGCCGCGCACAAAAACGCTCGCTGGTCGAGAAAAAGAACGCAGAGCAGGTGCTGAACACCTTCATGGCGCGTATGGGGATCTCGGACCCCGCCGTCTACTTTAACGCCCAGACCTCGAAAACGATGGAGGTCCGCAACTCCCTGGACGATGCCCGTCGCAACGTGGATATCCAGACCAACCAGATCGCGCTCTACAGGCGTCAGCTCAAAACGATTCCCCCCACGATCATCGGTGGATATGGAAGTAACAAAAACCCGGTCATTGACAGCTATCAGACCGATATTGTCGCTCTGGAAGCGCAGCGCCGCCTGCTGCTGTTTGACTATCAGAAAGATAGCGACGAGGTCCGGGCCATTGATGTTCAGGTGGATGCTAAAGAGCGCGCGATCGCGGAAGCAAAGAAGAGTCCATACTCTATCGGCAGCAAATCGGTGGGCCGAAACCCCGACTACAGCGCAGCGCAGACGAACTACTACAATACTGCTCTCGGCCTGCGAAGCACGCAAAAATTCATCGCGGTCAAAACAAAACAGCTTGCCGAACTGGAAGCGGAGCAGCGGGAATTGGCCCAGAAGCGGACCACCTACGAGGGCCTGCGCCGCGCGGTGGACGGCGCGACTCAGGCCTATGAGCGGTCGCGTCTCGGCCTGATTCAGATGGACATTTCCCAGGTCACCAGTGCTCCCAATACCCGGGTGCTGGACTGGGCGCAGCTACCACTGAATCCGATCAGCCCCAAGCCGCAGCTAAATCTGATCATGGCGATCGCGCTGGGCCTGATTCTTGGGGTCGGCATGGCGCTGGTGACCGAGTACTTCCGGACCGGCGGTGGTGCCGCCGAGACCGACGACTCGCCCCTGCCTACCTTCCCCTTGCTGCCGGAAACACCGGAGATCTCGGATCTGCCGCGAATCGGCGGCATTCCGGTGCTGGGAGCAGTGCCGGTTACCACACTCCCCCTTCCGGTCATTTACGCCAGTGGTCTGGCACTCAGCCCGACCACCGCTGACAGCAGGAATGCGGGGCTTCCGCTCCAGTCCGCCTCCATCGAGGATGCTCTGCGCGAAGTGGGGTACTCGCTTGCCCACCGGCACCCCGGCGAGGCGCCGCCAGTCGTTCTGATTTCCGGAGTCCGCTCCGACGATTCGACTGCCTCGCTTGCCGCGCATCTGTCCGCGACCCTGGTACGGGACGGGCTGCGGGTCACCCTGGTAGACGCGGACCAGGCGACGCCGCGTCTGCACCGCGTGTTTGGCGCACCGGATGCTCCCGGTATGAGCGATGTGCTGGCGGGCCGGATCGCCGACCCACGAACCATTTTGCATACCGGTGCGGGAAGCGGTCTGCGTTTTCTGGCTGCCGGCTCGGCTCGGTCCTCCGAATCCATCCCCGGTTTTGGGGCGGGTGGGAGTCCCGCCCACCAGGAACAGCTCGTGGACCAGCTTCGCCTGCTGTTCGCGGACCTTTCCCGGCCCGAGGAGACCGACATCGTGATCGTCAGTGGCCCGGCGGTCTGGAACGTGCGTGCCGCGCTGCCGCTGGAGAAGGCCACCGATGGCATGGTGCTGGTCGCACCGCCGGATGCCCCCGCCGCCGAGAGCGTGGCCCGCGCCCGCCGCTTGCTCAGCAATGGCTACAAGCCCCGGATCCTGGGGGTGGTAGTGGGGGAAAACGCCATCCCTCTTTCCGTGGTGGCATCCGTTCCCCTCGCGGCTCCCGCACCAGAAGGGTTGGAGAAAAGCCAATGATCCGTCCTCTTTCGTTTGCCGCCCCCCTGTTGCTCGCCGCTCTGTCACTAGCCGTGCTTGGCGGGCCTGCGGATGCCTGGGCGCAGCAGGGGGAGGTGCCGCCGGTGCTGGCTCCTGCTCCTCCGAACAGCGCTGCACCTCCTCTGGTTGTCCCCGCCCTTCCGCCCTCCCCCGCCGTCACGCGCCCGGATAGCGTCGCCCCCGCCCCCCCGGTCCGCGTGCCGGAGGATTACCGGCTCGACACGGACGACACGGTGCAGGTGGATGTCGCGCGGCACGGTGATGTTTCCCGGTCGCTCCGGATCCCCGCCGATGGTATGGTGCGCCTGCCCCGCCTGCTGACCCCGGTGCTCGCGCGCGGCAAGACCTGCGCCCAGCTTTCCGACTTGGTGGCGAAGCGGCTGATAAAGGAAGGAAAGCTGGTGATCCGGCCCGGTCAGGTGACGGTTTCCGTGACTGGCCCGCGCTCCCAGCGCGTTTATGTCCGAGGAACCGCGATCGGCGGCAGGATCTACGAGCTGAAGAACGGCGAGCGGATTTCGGAAGCGGTCGCCGCACTGGGCGGGGTGACTCAGCCGGATCGCGTAACCACCGTGCTGAACGGCCCGCGCCGCGCCGCGCCGATCACCATCAACCTGGATGCCGTGCTGAACACGCCCGCCTCGCCGGAAAATCTTCCGCTCGAAGAGGGAGATACGCTGACCATTGATGCCCCCCGAAAGATCCGCCTCTTTATCGAGGGGGAGGGGCCACGCGGCATCCGCGAATTCGACCAGCGCTACGGCCTCAAGCAGATGCTGGTGGAGATCGGGTATAGCGCGAGCGGCGCGACCGGCGACCTGCGCCGCGCGCGCATTCGGCGCAAATCTAATCCACTGGACCCTGCCTCGCCGGACATCTTCGTCCCCGTGAACCTGCTGCGCGTTCTGACCGATGACGCCTACGATGTGAAAGTCCAGGATATGGACACGTTGCAGATCCCGATCTCCGAACTGTTCATCTACGTGTTCGGCGAGGTCGGGGGATCACGCAAGGTGTTCCTGCCTCAGGACCGCAAGTGGTACCTGTCCGATGTGATCGCGAACGGTGGCGGGACCACGGGCGGCGCGAAGATCGGCTCGATCAATGTGATTCGCACCGTGAACAACGCGCCGGTCGCCAAAACCTACGATTTCGGCAAGTATCTGAAGGATCTGGACCGTGGTCAGAACCCGGAAATCCAGGCCGGAGACCTCGTATTCGTCCCCAATGTCAAGCGGCCCGATGTCGGCAGCATCTGGACCACGTTCGGGCTGTTCAATCTGCTGCGCTCGGTGATCCCTGGTATTCCTGGAAGCTTTTAGCGTATGAAGCCAGTGATCGAGGTCGAAAACGTTTCCAAGCGGTTCTTTCTTCGGGGGCGGAACGCGGGTGACCTGCGCGAGCGGTTCACGAAACTGGTCGGACGCGGCAAAAGCCCACTCGGCAGCGGCGGCGGGGATGCCATTCACTCGGTTCTGCCGGGCGCGGCGCCGCCGGAGTCGGCCAATATCCACTGGGCGCTGGAGGAGGTGTCGTTTTCCGTCGCTCCGGGGCAGACGCTCGGAATCGTCGGGCATAACGGCTCCGGCAAATCCACGATGCTCAAGATCCTCAATAATATCCTGGTGCCAACGCGGGGGCGTATCGGGGTGCGGGGGCGTGTCGGGGCGCTGATCGAAGTCGGCGCGGGATTTCATCCGGATTTGACCGGGCGCGAGAACGTTTACTTGAGTGGCTCCATCCAGGGGCTGTCGCGGCGCGAGATCGCGACACGCTTCGACCGCATCGTGGACTTCGCCAATATGGGGCGGTTCATAGATACGCCGGTCAAGCGCTACTCGTCGGGCATGTATATGCGTCTGGGCTTCTCGGTTGCCGTGCACATTGATGCCGACATCCTGCTCATTGACGAGGTCCTCGCGGTCGGAGACACCCTGTTCCAGCGCAAGTGCCTGCGCCGCCTCAAAGAGTTCGTGCAGGAGGGGGGCACGCTCGTCTTCATCTCCCACTCGATGGGGCAGGTCGCCGAGATCTGTGAAAGCTGCGTGTGGCTGGATCACGGCAGGGTCCGCTATGTCGGGGAAACGGCGGTCGCGGTGGATAAATACCTGAATATGGTCGAGGAGCGACAGAACGCCGAACTCAAGCGCACCCACCCCGGCGAATGGGAAGTATTGGAGACCCTGCGCATCACCGCTGAAGAAGAGGAAGCGGAGGCCCGTCGCGCGCGCGAAGCCGCCGAG
>JACMJB010000458.1 GCA_014380815.1 Armatimonadota bacterium | reverse complement strand
GATGTCACCGTGACGCTCCGGATCAACCCGTTCGGCGACCCGGATCTGATCTTCCTGAAAAAGGACAAACCGCTCAAGAACCTGCCGCCTGCCGCAAAGAAAGACGAGACCATCGCCGCCCTTGTGGAACGCCGCAAAACCATCGAGCGTCAGCGGTCCCGGATGCGCGAGTCGCTGGAATCGTCGATGTGCCGGGGCGACCTCTTTACCGGTGCGGAGCTTGGGTCTCTATGGCAGCACCCGGTCCTCCAGCCCATGCTCCGCTCCCTTGTCTTTGTGACCGCCGATGCCTCCGTGAGCGGGTATCCGGTCGAGAACGCCGCCGCCATCGAGGACTACGACGGCAGCTTGTGCCGCATCGCCCCTGACCGAAAGCTGCGAATCGCCCACTCCTATGACCTTCTGAAAACCGGGGCGTGGGAGAGGTGGCAGCACGACTGCTTCCTGCGGGAACGTATCCAGCCGTTCAAGCAGGTCTTCCGCGAACTATACGTGCCGACTGACCAGGAGCGTGAAGATGCCACCCTCTCCCGCCGGTATGCGGGCCATCAGGTGAACCCAAAGCAGGCGCTCGCCCTGCTGGGCAAACGCGGCTGGGTAGCGGGCTACGAAGAAGGCGTTCGGCGGACGTTCCACGAAGCGGGAATCACGGCGACCGTGGGCTTTATGGGCTACACGTTCACGCCCGCCGATGTCGAGGGGCTGACTATCGAGGAGATCCGCTTTACGCGGCGCGGCGAGTGGAAGCCGCTGCCGATTGCCGAGATCGACCCGCGCCTTTTCTCCGAGGCGATGCGCGATCTGGACCTGGTGGTCAGTGTCGCGCACCGGGGCGGTGTCGATCCGGAAGCGTCCGCTTCGACCGTCGAGATGCGGGCCGCTCTGGTGCGCGAAGCCGCCACCCTCCTGCGCCTGGAGAATGTCCGCTACCAGAAATCGCACGTCCTGGTCGACGGCAAGCTCGCTACCTACTCCATCCATCTGGGCAGCGCGATTGTCCACCGTCAGCCCGGCGGCTTTGTCTGCATCGTGCCGGTCCACAGCCAGCACCGGGGCCGACTTTTCCTGCCCTTCGCCGACGACGATCCCCGTACCGCCGAGGTGGTCTCCAAAGTCCTGCTGCTCGCCCGGGACAGCGAGATCAAAGACCCGACGATACTGGAGCAGCTATTGGCGGTCCGATAGCGGACTGCCCTGCCGTTTAGGCGAGCCGAGACGCAGGGCAGTCCGCTACCAAGTCATTAGCAAGGAGAGGCACTTATGCCAGACACCTATCGAGGAACGCAGGTCGAGATCGGTGATCGGTGATGAGGTACGGCCCGGCGAGGATACACAGGCGCAGTCAGGCGTTGATCAGCAGCGAAGTCCGAACGATGCGGAGCCATCGGCGGGAGTTGCTCAGGGCCATGCGGACCCGCAGCAGCCGAGGCACGGCAAGAGCGCCGGGGCGGAAAGCCGAAGCGCCACAGGCCAGCCCGAAAAACCGCACGCGCATGGCGACAATCCGCCAAGCGCCGTTCACGGTCAGGCAAACCAGAAAAAGCAGTCCTAGACCCCAGCAGAGCCAATAAACAGATCCGGCTCCTTGCGATCGTGCAAGGGTCGGATCTGTTTTTTTGACCGCCAGTGGAAAAGCTCTGATGTATAAATGAGCAGGACACTGTCTAGAAGTTGAAAGGGGGCGAAATGACGACATTAACGCTTCATCTGCCGGATGCCGTGGCGGAGCGGCTACAAATGCTCGCCGAAGTGAAAAAAGAAGCGCGGGAGATCCAGGAGTTGGGGTAGGCACCGGTTTACGAGCAGCGGTTATTGCCCCAGCACTTCGCGGAAGACGCGGCGCATCCAGGCAGTGACCGCTCCGAATAGGCCGCCCGACGTTTCGCGCCGGGTGAGCAGGCCCGCGTGGGCGCGCGCTCCCCACTGGACCAAGCCGACCGCGGTGGCGAAGGAGGGGGCGGAAACCGATTCGGACAGCCCACCGACCCCGGAAGGGAAGCCGATCCGGACGGGCATCTCCACGATCTCCGAGGCGAGGCCGACCAGCCCTGTCAGCATCGCACCGCCACCGGAGATGACCAGACCCGCAGGCAGGTGCGTCCCATAGTTGGAGCGGTTGACCTCCTGCTTGACTAGCTGGAAAAGCTCGGTGACGCGCGGTTCGATGATGTCGGCGAGGTGGGTCAGGGGGGCCACGGTCGGCTCGGACGCGCCCAGGTGGGTGAAGGTGAAAACGGCGTCCGCGGGCGCGCTTCGCACGGTCGCCAGTCCGTGCGCGAGCTTGATCCGTTCCGCCTCCTCCTGCGTGGTGCGAAGGCCCGCTGAGATGTCGCGGCTGACATAGTTTCCGCCGACAGGGATCACCGCCGAATAACAGATGTCGCCACCCCGAAAGATGGCAAGGTCAGACGTTCCGCCGCCGATGTCCACCAGCACAACGCCCAGGTCGCGCTCCGCGTGCATCAGAACGGACTCACCGGTCGCAATCGGCTCCAGAACGGTATCTTCCACCTGGAGATTCGCCCGCTCGACACAGGTGGCGACATTTCGAAGAAACGAGGTCGCGCCGGTCACGATATGCGTCTCGACTTCGAGGCGCGTCCCGCTCATGCCGACCGGCGACCGGATCCCGTTCTGACCGTCCAGCGCGAAGCCGCGTGGGATTGCATGAACGATGTCACGGTCCGGCGGCAGAACGATGACCCGGCTGTTATCGAGGACCCGGTCCACGTCTTCCTGAGTCACCTCGCGGTCCGGGTGGGTGATCGCGATGACGCCGCGCGAGTTCAGGCTGGCGATATGCTCGCCGGTGATGCCGACGATGACAGAGTGGACATCCGCGCCGGCCATCCGCTGCGCCCGGTCCACCGATTCCAGAATCGCGCGGACGGTCTGGTCAATATCCACCACGACCCCCCGGCGCAGGCCGGTCGAGGGCGCCAGACCGACCCCGAGAATATCCACGCGCCCGGGTGTATCCGGACTCACCTCGGCGATCAGTGTGCAGATCTTAGTCGTTCCGATGTCCAGCCCGACAACGATGTCCCCGTTTTTAGCCAAAGTTAAGAGATTTCCGCGGTTTCCACCATTTGAAGCCTTCTACTGGGAAACCACATCCTTTTTCCGCGATGCCATCTGTGCCTGGTTCAGCCAGTAGCGGCGAATCAGAGATAGGTTCAGAAAGACACGCCCGCCCAGCAGAACGACCGCCGCGAGGAAAAGGTCCACGCCGATACGGTCGCCCAGATAGGCCAGAAACCCGGCGAGCAGCGTGTTCATCGCGAAACCAGTCAGGAAGATATCATCGTGGAACTTGCCCTCAAGCCCCGCCCGGATACCGCCGCAGATGGAGTCCACGCCCGCGAGGGTGGCCAGGCTCAGGTAAGGCGCCCAGACTGCGGAGACCGTATACGAGGACAGATACACCGCCACAAACCCGGCGAAGGCTCCCAGAATCGGGATGACTGCTGATAACCGCATGGCTCGTTTCCCTGCTTTCGTCCCTGGCGCGTTTCGAAGTCTAGTGGGTGGTCGTGTTGCTGGAGCCGAGGGGGGAGCCCGCCCCGACTGCGGCGGCATCCGTGGCGCTTGCGGCATCTTCGGACTGGCGCTGTGCCTGCTCCGCGCTCTGGTCCTGAGCGGGGCGCGCGAAGCGGATCGGCTGCGCTCCAGCAAAGGCGGGAAGCGTCATGGTTTTTGCCTTGTCAATCGAGAACATGGTGGGGTCGGTCACTTTGTACTGGTCCTGCAGTCCGCTTGCCATGGTCATCGCCGAAACCAGCATATCCGGGTCACCCACCGCCTTGATTCGGACCGGCGAGCCGTTGGTCGGGATACTGTTCACCTGAACGACCGGGCCGACGCAGCGGATCGCCGTGGTCGCGACGACGCGCTGGTCATTGACAGCGATCGCCTCCGCGCCGGACGCCCGAAGCTCGTTGATAACACCCTGGATATCCTCGCTGTGGATGATGTAGTTCCGGGTCATCGTGATGTAGTCTTCCGGAGCCATTTCGTTGGGCCGGGGGGGGGCCTTCTTGGAATCGCGGAGCGTCACGATCACCCCCGGCCCGGTCACCGCCACCAGACCCGCCATCAGATTCGCCTTCTGGAGGTCCGTGGAGAGCAGCTTGGCATTGCCGCTCTCGTCGGCGGCGGCCTTCTGGTACTTGTTCAGGCGTGACTGCAGGTCCGCAATGGTCTTCTTCTGGTCCACGACATCATCACGAAGCTGAGAGTAGGCGGAAGCGAACTGATTCGGGCGCAGGCTCGGCATCTGCTCGCCACGGATCCGGTCCTGCGTCTTGAGCGAAAGCGCCAGCAGTCCCCCCAGAATAGCGGACAGGACCGTGATCTGGGTGACCCAGGGTTTGTGACGAATCTGCGAGGTGAAGACACTCATAAACGCTTCGCTTTCGAGGCAGGCCCCGGCAAAAACGGGCCTACTGCGGGGGATTGACCCCCCGCACGGTGACGGAGTCGGCGTGGGAAACGGAGCGCATGCGGACCGCGGGGGCATCGTAAGCCACGAGATTGACATAGTCCAGGCTCGCGGCATCGTGCAGTTCGGACTGCTTTGCAAGCAGTATCTCCAGCGATTTAAGCTTTCGGTCCAGATGTTGTCCGGACCCCAGCAAAAACCGCGACCCGCCTGCTCTATTTAAGCATAGTTTGCCGTCACTATCAATCGAGACCGCGTCCAGGGGAAAGTCCGTTCGCGTTCGCGCCCAGGCCAGGCACCGGCTGACCTGAGAAAGCCCCGGCGCGCTCATCGGCTTGCCGAGCGGCACGCTGCCGGTCGCTTCGGACAATTTGAGCAGCGGCATCCCCACCGGCGGAACGTCCGCGGTCCGAAACGGCACCAGGTGCGAATCAATTGTGTAACAGGTGCCATCAGCGGTCTGGACACAGGCCCAGGGGGTCCGCTCCTTCACCACGACCCGCACCGCCATGCTCCGAAGGTCGCGGTAGACCGCCACAGTCTCCACCCTGGGTTCGGCTCCGACCGCGGCTCGAAGCCGACTCACGGGCAGACGAAGAATATTGTCGTGCTGGCCAAGCTTCAGCCGGGACACAATGACGCGGGCAGGCACGCTTTGGTTTCCCTCGACAAGGATCTTCTTCACCCACAGGCGCGGGGAAAACAGCAGTGCGGCGGCGCATTCGACCACCAGGGCAACCAGTGCCCAGCCCAGCAGTCTTTGGGGGATGTTGATGCGCCGCCGATTCCTGCCCGCGCGACTCACCTTGACGCGCGGGCGCGTCGTCTCGGCATCGCGCACCGTTTTGCGGCGCTTTCCCTCCGACGATTCGCGGCCTGCAAGGGGGGGCAGCGCCGCGGGATGCGGCGGGCGGGGGACCCGGTGCTCGCGCAGTTCCCGCTGATGGGTCGAGACCGGTCGAGGCCCGAGCGGGTCGGGCCTGGGCGCGGGCTGCGGACGGGTGGCTTTTTTGCGCGGCGATTTCTGTTGCGCTTTGGGCGGCAGCGGCTGATGCGGACGAAGGTCGCGGAAACGGCTCATGGTGCCTATCCTCTGCCTTCCAGCGCGAGGGTGATCAGACCGTCCAGAAACGACGGGAAGGGGATTCCGGCGGCGGCGGCGGCCTTTGGCAGCAGCGATGTGGGCGTCATTCCAGGGATCGTGTTCGTTTCCAGGGTAATAATGCCGTCTTCGGTGGCGAACATATCGGTGCGGCTCATGCCCCGGCAGCCCAGAAGCCGGTGACAGCGCAGCGCGATGTCTTTGGCCTCCTCCGTCAGCGCATCGCTGATGTTTGCGGGCACGATCTCGCGGGCCGCCTTCTCGGGGTCCTGCGAGTACTTGGAGGTGTAGTCGAAGAGACCGCTGGCATCGGGCGGGACGATCTCCACGATCGGCAGGGCCATCAGGTCTTTATTGCCGATCACGCCGACTGTGATTTCCGTGCCTTCGATCTTCTGCTCGACAATCGCCGTGTCATCGTATTTGAAAGCTAGTGTCAGCGCGTCCGCGACCTGTTCCGCGTCAGTGACGATCGTGGTTCCGTAGCTGCTCCCCTGCCGCGACGGCTTGATCACGACCGGGAACCCCAGGTCCCGCTCGATCTCCTGCGCCGCCCGACGACGACGCGAGGTGTCGCTCTTCAGAAACACGATGTCAATCGGCAGGATGATGTTTTCGCTGCCCATCATCGCCTTGTAGCGCATTTTATCCATCGCCAGAGCGGATGCCAGCACACCAGAGCCGGTATAGGGGATACCCAGTACTTCGAGAAAGCCCTGCACCGTGCCATCCTCGCCGCCTGGCCCATGCAGCGCGATGAACACGACATCGGGCCGCTCCGCCTTTGGGGCTGTCGCCAGGCGCGGCAGGTCGTCCACATCCAGCGCGGAGGCGGCGTACTTTTCCTGATCCAGCGATTCCAGGATCTGCTTGCCGGTGGAGAGAGAGACCTCCCGCTCCGCGGACCTGCCGCCCATCAGCACGGCAATTTTCTTTTTATCCGCCATGGTTGTCTCCAGTACTCAGTATCGCCAGCAGCCCCTCGCCCGCCGCGCGGATATCCCCCGCCCCCATTGTCAGCACCAGATCACGGTCCCGGACTTCGGCGGCGAGGCGCGGGGGGAGGTCGTTTTTGTCGGCGATGTAGGCAGACGACAGGTCGGGCCGGCGCGATTGGATACGGTCCACGAGTACCTCGGACGAAATGCCGGGGATCGGCTGTTCCCGCGCCAGGTAGATGTCCGTGACATACACCGCATCGGCGGCGGTCAGGGCACCGGCGAAGTCGTCCAGCAGGTCACGAGTACGCGACGGCAGATGCGGCTGGAAGACGGCGACCAGGCGGCGGTCCGGGTAAGCCGAGCGCGCGGCGGCAAGGGTCGCGCGGATCTCGGTCGGATGGTGGGCGTAGTCATCTACGATCAGAACTCCCTGGGCCTGCCCAATACGCTCGAACCGACGGCCTGTCCCGGTAAACGCTTCCAGACCCGCAACAAGGTGCTCTGGCGCAATGCCCAGTGTCCGTGCCACCCCGATAGCAGCCAGGGCATTCAGGACATTGTGTCTTCCCGGAACCTTCAGCGTAATCGGCTCGTGAAAGTCATTTCCCGAAACCGCGACGAAGGCTGAGCCTCCGTTGTGGGCCTCGAACTTTTCCGTCCAAATATCGCCCGCGAAGCCAGTGCTTACGATGCCGCCGAGGTGGGGATTCTGATCTCCTATGCGGCTGCCTGCAGGGAACATCCGGCTCAGGGCATCGTTAACCTCAGAGGCAATCAGCGTTCCTTTTGGTTTGATCTGGTGAATAAAGCGCTTGAAGGAGTCGAAGACATGCTCCTCGGTGCCATGGTAATCGAGATGGTCGGCTTCGATGTTCAGGACGACCGCTATTTCGGGGTGCAGGTACAGAAAGCCGTCATAGGCTTCGCAGGATTCGGCGACGACAAACTCGCTCTTGCCGTTGCGGGCGTTGCCGCCGATAGCGGGCAGATCACCGCCGATCAGGATGGTGGGGTCGAGACCGGCGGCGAGCAGAATACTCGCCACCATGCCGGTCGTGGTGGTCTTGCCATGGGTCCCGGCAATCGCGATGCCCCGGCCCGCATTGACGATGCTCCCCAGCACTTCGGGGCGTCGGAAGATCGGCAGGCCCTTCGCCTGCGCGGCCCGCACCTCGGGGTTCGCAGCAGGGATCGCATCACTGACGACCACCGCGACCGCATCTTTTAGCTGGCTGTCGTCGTGCTGCGTGTAGACTTCCACACCGACCGCTTCCAGCCGCGCCTTGACGACGAGCGCGATGCCGGGGTCTGCCCCGGCGATGCGCCGCCCCCGCTCGGCGAGCACCTGTGCGATACTGCTCATGCCCGCGCCGCCGACCCCCACGAAGTAGAGCGGGCCATCAGGCAACGGACGCGGCTGATCGGGGATAACATGGTCGGAATGATGCATGACTAGGCGCGCCTTTCCGCAGGGAGACCCTTATCTCTGGTGCGGGTCTGCTGGAACGCGGGCAGGGGTGGGAGGATGTGGTCCAAGTAGAGATCCATCAGCGAAGCGCCCCTTCCCGCTCCAGGCTGTCCAGGAGCGCGGCGGTGTTGCGGCGTGGCGGCGCGGCCGATGGTTCCGGCGTTCCGCCGTCATCGCGGCGGGAGCGGCGAGGCCGTGGCTCGCGGCGGTACGGGTGCTGCGAGATATTCAGCAGCACTCCGATTGAGAACAGCGTCGCCGCCAGCGAGGAGCCACCATAGGAAATGAAGGGCAACGGGACGCCGGTCGCGGGGATCGAGGCGGTCACGACGGCGATATTGGTCAGTGACTGGACCGCGATCATGCTGGTGATACCGACCGCGAGCAGCGACCCGAACGGGTCGCGGGTGCCCTGGGCAATGTGATAGCCCCTTCCTGCCAGCACCAGGAATAGCAGCAGGACGCCGCCTGTCCCGACCAGGCCGAACTCCTCGCCGACGATGGCGAAGATGAAGTCGGTGCGCTGTGCGGGCAGGCCGCCGTAGCGCTTTTCACGCGACTCTCCAAAGCCAAGGCCGGTCAGCCCACCTGTGCCCAGGGCAATCGTGCTGTGGGTGATCTGCCAGCCCGCGCCCAGCGGATCGGCCTGCGGGTTCACAAACGTGATGACCCGTTTCCAGCGGTAGCTGTCGGTGCCTTTGTGCAGCACCGCGCCCATTCCCAGAACCGCGAAGACCGCGAGGAATCCCGCCATCCAGCGCGCCTTCGCCCCGCCCGCGAACAGGACGATCAGGACAGTCAGCAGCATGGTCACGGCGGTGCCGAGGTCTGGCTGCCGCTCGGTCAGCACAACCGAGACCAGCGAGACACCCAGTACGGGAATGACGCCTCCCCAGAGTTCGCGGGTCAGTCTGGGGCGAGCGGAGATCACCTTCGCCAGATACAGGGCCAGCGCGAATTTGGCAAACTCCGAGGGCTGAATCCGAATCGGACCGTAGCCGATCCAGCGCTGCCCCCCCTGGGCATCGTGCCCGACAAAGTGGACCGCGATCAGAAGCAGGCTGGTGAGCACCAGACCGGGCACCGCCAGGGCCTGCCACTTCCAGTACGGGATCCGCCGGGCGACAAACAAACCGGTCAGCCCGATGACGGCCCAGAGCATCTGCTTTTTCGCGAAGAACCATTTATCATCGTAGAACTCGATGGCGAGTGGATACGAGGCGTTGAACACCATCACG
>JACMJB010000070.1 GCA_014380815.1 Armatimonadota bacterium | reverse complement strand
ATTGGTGCGTGCCATAGGGCGGTCGTAGCCTGTCACGACGGTATCAAACGCGAACCGGACCCCGTAGGCGCGTTCCAGATACGCGGGAAGATCGGCGACCACCTGCCGGGGATCGACATTTATCTCCGCCTCGCTGAAAAGGGCGGCTTGAAGGTTCCGAGGCTGCAGGGCGGGAGAAAGCCGCTCGGCTTCGCCTGGAGACAGCAGCGTGACACCCCCGAAGCCGTTCGCGTCGGCAGTTTCGGCGAATTCGCGGAGAACCTGGGCTTCGTCGTCCCGGTACGCCAGGTGCAGCGACCCGACCGGGGCATGCCACAGGCGGGCGTCCCGGAGGACATCGCGCCAGATCGCCGCGCTGCGCAGGGCAAGCGCGTGGGCCTCCCCGGCGGGCTGACCGATGGGCCAGATCATGCCGAAGTTTCGGACACTCGCCCCGACTGCTTTTGCGCCACGCTCGAAGACAACGACGCGGCGCCCCCGGCGGGCCAGATGATAGGCATGGGCAAGTCCCATAATACCTGCCCCGACAACGGCATCATCGAATCGGTCCGGCATTTTCAAAGGCTCAGATCGCGTTTCCAAGTGTTTCCTCCCGAAGCGGCGGCGCGGTGTGCGCGCCCCGAGCGACAGCGCGGTTTTGATCGAATAAAAAGAACAGTCCGGCGACCGCCGAAAGACCGGCTACCCCGGACAGCGCAAGAAACGCGCCCTGCCAGCCGTAGGCGACCGAAAGCTGGGCGACCTTCTGCCCTGCCAGGACGCCGCCCAGGTAGCCGACGCCATCAATGATGCCACAGGCGGTCGCTCCGCCTCGCTTGCCGCCGAAATCCAGGGCGACTGCTCCGGCGAGATACGAGTAGGGGCCGATCATAACAAAGCCGATCAGCGAAACCAGCGGAACGACGAGCGCGGGGGGTGCGGACCCGAGAAGCACGAGAAGCCCCGCCGTTACGATGAGACCGGCAAGGATCAGTCTTGCTCGTCCGCCCCGCCCCAACCGGTCGCTGAGGAAGCCCGCCAGCACGACGGAGACACCGCCGAACAGGGGGAACAGAGCGCTGGAGCGGGCCGCGACCGCATCGGAAAAGTGGAGCGCTTCGGTGAAATAGGTCGGTGTCCACTCGTTGAAGGTTTCGCGCAGGAGCGTAAAGCCGAGCGACATCAGGCAGACCCACCAGAAGGCGGGCGCACGCAGCAGCGGGGCGAGACGGGCAGCGAGCGTCAGACGCGGCTCAACAGATTTCTCCCCCGATGGGTCGGCGGCGTAGACACTGCTCGGAGCATCGTCCGGTTCCGGCAGACCCAGCTGTTTTGGCGTGTCCCGCAGCAGAAGCGCGTTCGCGACAAGGGCGAGCGCGAGGATGCCCGCCGCGACAAAATACACCGACCGCCACGACAGACCCGCACCGATCAGGTATCCCATGAAGGCGCGTGATGCGGCATCGCCGAACAGGTAGCTCAGGCTGAGGACGCCCAGGACCGTGCCGTAGCTCGCGAACGAAAACCAGCGCGATGAGATGCGTACCAGACCGGGCCACCCCAGCGACTGCACCGCCCGGTTTCCGATCCAGGCGAGGGTGAACAGCGGAAGATTGCCCCCGAGCGCAAACAGGATCGTGCAGGCGACCGCGCCGATCATGCCGGAAAGAAACGCCCCGCGCCCGCCCCTTGTATCCGCGATATTGCCACTGACGAACTTGCCGCAGGCATACGCGAGCGTTCCCCAGGACGCGACCGCGCCGAGCGCGATCTTCGCCGCCGCCTCGGTCATGCCGCCGCTCGCGGCAAGCTCGGTGATAATCATGGGCTTGGAGACCGAAAAGTTCGCCCGGCACAGGTAGTAGCCGGAGTAGCCCAGGACCAGCAGAGCGATGGTCGCCCACTGCCAGCGTCGTTCCCGTACCTGCTCGGTTTCGCCCATTATTTTACCTTTGTCGCCAGTCCGACCGGGCGACCGTCAATGCCCCATTCCGGCTTGATCGTGACTCCCAGGTGGACAAACGACATCGCGGTAATATCCACGATGGAAGGCGCGGGCATGATTTCGCCTTTTTTCACTGCGTCACCGGAAGCGATCAGGAAAATCGTCCGACACTCAGGTATATTCGCGCCGTGGTTTGTTCCCTTCCCGCCGTGGTCGGTGCTGATCAGTACCAGCCAGTCTTCCTTGGCATAGGTAGGACGAGCCTTCAGAGCGGTCATTACGGTGCCGACATACGCATCGGCCTCTTCAATTGCCTTGACATACGCCGGTATCGTGGGACTGTAGCCTTTTGCGTGGCCCGCGTAGTCCACATCGCTGAAATGCAGAAACAGGATGTCCGGGTTTTGATCGCGCAGAAAAGCTGCCGCCGCAGCGGCGTTCGCGACATCATTACGGCAGGTCTGGGAATAATCGCAGTGCGAGACGATCCAGTAATTGATCGGTTCCCAAGTCACGATAGAGGCCGTGCGAAGCTTGCCTTTTGTCTCCTTGAGACGGCGAAACAGGTGGGGGAACTTGCTGTAATCCTCGCCGTCAAAGGCGTTGTTGTGGACGCCGTGCTTTTCCCGGTGTACCCCGGTCAGCATACTGGACCAGGCGGGTCCGCTGCCGGTCAAATCCTCGGTCTGTGCCAGGTAGCTGTACGCCCCGCCTTCCGCAAGGGCTTTCAGGTTTGGTGCTTTCGCCGCCAGCAGCGCATCGGGCCGGACACCGTCGATCCCGATAATCAGTACTTTTGGAACGCGGGCTGCGACCGGGGTTGGCGCGGGCTGGAAGCCGAAAGCGGGCTGCGCGGCAAGCAGGCCAAGACCGGCAGCGGCAGAAAGAAAGTTACGGCGAATCATGCGATTTTCTCCCAGAAGATCGTGCGGTTGGTAAACGTACCGTCGTCGAAAAGCTCCAGATTGACAAACGCGGGCGCGAAGTGCAGGTAGTCGCCGCCCCACCAGGACCCGCTGACTGCCCCGCCGCACAGATACGTTACCGCGTCGTAGTCGCAGCGATCCAGGTGGTGCATGTGACCGCTGAGCGAAAGCCGGACATTGGGATGCTGAAGAAAAAGGTCCCGCAGCTCGTTCGCGTTCTCGACCATCCAGCCGACCGGGACGTTCCAGGCCCCTTTTTGCGGTTTGCCCCGCTCGATAAAGCAGGATACCGTCAGGATCGAGGCGTGCGACACCAGAGCGATATGCTTTTTCGGGTCTGCGGCGATCTCTTTTTTGAGCCATTCCATCTGCGGGGCGTCGATATGGCAGCCGTCGTCGTGGAACGTGTCGAGCATCAGGAACTTCCATGCTCCGCGATCCACGGCGTAGTATCGGTTCGGCATACCGAAGGCTGCCCGCGCCATCGCCTTTCGGTCGTCCGGTTTCGTGTCTTTGGGATACCAGATGTCATGGTTGCCGATGACACTGACATGCGGGGCGCGGACATGGGTCTTCACCAGCGCAGACCAGTTATCGAACTGGGCGCGGGCGTTGGCCTCCGTATGCCCCCCATCCACCGCCCCGACATTGTCGCCCCCGAACAGGACCAGATCAGGCTTTTCCCGCGCCATTCGCTCAAACGCCACCGTGACACGCGCATTATTCGGTGTCGGCTTTAGTGTCTCCTTATCAATGGGAACATGGGCATCAGTGAAAAAGCTGACTTTCAGGCTGCCGTTTTTCCCGACGCGGCGGTCGGTTGGCGCGGCGGATACCGCACCGGGAAGCGCGAGCGCCCCGGCAAGTCCGGCGGCTCCCGTCGCCGCCGTCAACAATCGTCGTCGCGTGTACATTGGTTTCGGTTCCTTCTTAGTGGGGATACCTCCCCCGCCGATGCGGAAACGTCGGCGGGGGAAACAGGCCGCTCTTACTGCGCGGTCCAGTACTGCGCTTCGTCGGGGCCGCCCTGCTTCCATGGGTCCCACATGCTGCGGGTCGGGTTCTTGATAAGATCGTCCGCGACCTCCTGTGCCGGATAAGACTTGACATGACCGTCGCCGAAGATACAGTTAAGCACGCCGCTATGACGGTTTTTAACTTTTTCCAATACCTCGGTTTTGCGGGCAGGGTCCTGTGCCGCCGCCGTGTTTCCTGGCCCACTGCCGAGGTATCCCCAATACCCTTTTTCCGATTTGAGATCGTAACCGGGATTTGCCATTCCCTTGAGACGAACCACGCCGCGCGGCCAAACGCCGTAGTACTGGGCATCCGTCATCATCAGTGTATAGGCGGGTTCCGCCATATCCGGCAGGGTTAAAGGAGCTATATTTGATGCCTGCACCATCTCCCACAAGCAGGTGTAATAGTTAACCCCCACCGAGTTGGTACCGCCGCGCGGATTGGCGTTCATCGTGTCTGCCGCAAGGCTGGACGTATGCAGTTCGCCGTCACGGGACGGGCATGCCCAGATGTCGAAGTTTTTGGTGTACGGATGGAGAAGCTGCGGCATCCAAAACGTGCCGACCCCTGGATAAGTGAGGCGATAAGAAACAACCGCCTCATCGTAGTCCTGAGCATACATCTGCTGCGCAATCCCGATCTGCTTCATGTTGGACAAGCAGGCGGCCTGGCGGGCTTTTCCGCGGGCCTGAGCAAAAACGGGAAAAAGTATGGCAGCTAGAATTGCGATGATTGCGATAACAACGAGCAGTTCGATCAGCGTGAAAGCGGAGCGCATTCGTGAGATGGTGGTCATGGTCGGAACCTTTCCGGTAAAACAGCAGAACGACATCAGGATGACAGAACAGCAACACAGCGGCGAAAAATGAAGTCGTATCGTCTAATTCATAT
>JACMJB010000457.1 GCA_014380815.1 Armatimonadota bacterium | reverse complement strand
GCACCTGAGCACACCGGAAGAACACGCTTTAGTCAGGGGGTTTCCAGCCGATGGTCTTTGTGGTGCAGTCCGGAAGCGGCGATATTATCGAGCGGATGTGGCGTCTGATGGTCTCCGCGCGGCGCAACGCCGATACGCCGGAAATCTGGCGTCTGACCGACGACATATTGGAAAGCGTTCGGGAGTTTTACCGCCTGGGGCAGCGCCCCAAAGCGCTGACCGGCGCGGCCCAAGCCGGGGCTGCCGAGGACCCCGTGAGCCGCTTCCTGGATATTCCGGTGGACCCGACCACTACCATGCCCCACCTGCTTTGCCATCCGGACGTGGTTTATCATCTTTAAGCGAAAAACGCCCCGGCTCCAATTGGAGCCGGGGCGTGCTGCATTTTGCGGCGCGGGGAATCAGGCTATTTCACGATCTTGATCTGGCTGAGGCTGGTCAGCTCGATCTCCGGGCGGCCCTCGTAGTTGGTGAAGGTGCCGGTCACCAGGACTTTTTTGTTCTCCAGGGAGGTCAGCGGTGGGAAGACATCGAAGGAGCGCCAGCGCACCACGGCGGTGATGGCATTACGGTAGTTCAGAGCGAAGTTCAGGATCACGAGATTGTTGCCGCCGGGCGCGAACAGCTTCGTGACTGTGCCGGTGAAGGCCCCTTTCTTCCCCGAGAGTTTCTTCGCGGCTTCCAGGTCGGTGGCCTTCAACGCCTCGGCAACTGATTTATCCGTGGCGGCGATGACGGCAAACGTGGCCTCTTTGGAGGCAAGGGCGGTCTGCGATTTGCGGCGCGTGTTCCCGGACGGTTTGTCCTCCGCTTCGCCTTCGCCACTTTTGCCGGCCTCCTCAGCGGGCTTTGTCTCGGCGGGCTTGGCATCGGAAGTCTGGTGGGCGGACGAACCACGCGGGGCCGCGGTGGTCCGGCTCCCTCCCGCGAAGAGCAAAACGAGAGCAACAGCAGCGGCGAGAAGCGAGCGGTTTGGCGTTGGCATAGGTTTCATAGGTTTCTCCGTGAAGCGTAGAAGATTCGTCGGTTCGATCAGTGACCGGTGGCGAACAGGGCCGGACTGCCGCCCGTGTGCCAGAAGACCACGGTCTCCCGCGGCGAAAAACGCGCCTGGCGCACCAGGTCCAGCAGCGCGGCGAAGGCCTTGCCGCTGTACACCGGGTCCAGGAAGACACCCTCGGTGCGAGCGAGGAGGCGGATTGCCGCATCGCAGGCGGGGGTCGGCGCGGCATAGTGCGGTCCCATCCAGTCCATCGGACACTCGATGTCCGCAGGGGTGAGGGAGAACCCCGGGTCCGCGAGACGTGCGGCGACCGCGTTTGCGAGGTTCGCGACATCGGCGTTCCAGCTTGTCGTGTCCGGCTCGGCAACGCCGATCCCGATGATCTTCGCTGCCAGACCCGCGCGCCGGACTCCCACCTCAAGGCCCGCCTGTGTTCCGCCCGAGCCGGTCGCGACGACGATATGGTCTGCCTCCAGGCATTGGAGGGCAAGCTCCTGGGCGGCGGTGACATAACCGACCGACCCGACGGCGTTGGAGCCGCCGATCGGGATGCGGTAAGGACGGCGACCCCGCGCGGCAAGCGCGGCGGCGAGCGGTTCCATGGCGGCGGAGACATCCGTGCCGGGATCGGTAAAGTGCAGGATCGCGCCCAGCCAGTCATCGAGGATCAAGTTACCGGTGTGGGTCTCGGGGGCGGGACCACGCAGGCACAGGTGCGTCTCCATCCCGGTCATCGCGCCGACACCTGCGGTCTGGCGGCAGTGGTTGCTCTGCGCCGCGCCCGCGGTAATCAGGGTATCCGCATTCTGCGCGAGGGCATCGCCCAGCAGGTACTCGAGCTTGCGCAGCTTATTGCCGCCCAGCGCGACCCCGTTTAGATCATCACGCTTGATCAGAAGACGCGGCACCTTTTCCGGCCCGCCGAGGTGCCTCCTGAGTCGGTCCAGCGGATGCAGCGGGGTGGGATGGAGCGCCAGTGGCACTCGTGGCAGGGAAGCGAGAGCGTCAGGCACGCACCACCATCCCATCAAAGGCCACCGCGATCCTATGCGGCAGAAACGCCTCCACTAGCTCCTCGTGGAGGAGCCTCCCATTATGCGAGAAATGCGTGGCGACCAGTTTTGTCTTTTCGGTCACGGCACCGCGCCGCCGCAGTTCCTCCGCCATCTGCACGACGCCGCCGATTCCCAGATGTCCGCGGTTGGTTGTCTCCTGCGCGCCGTAGGTGCAGTCGAACAGTGCGATGTCGAGCGGCGGTCCGTCTCCCAGGGCTTCGAGCGTCGCGGGGGGATAAAGGCCGGAGTCATGCCCATAGAAGAGCGTTTTACCGGCGCGCGTGATCCGCAGCAGGAGTGAACCAGCCGCGTGGTCGGCGGGAAGCGGCAGGATCGTGTCGCCGGTTGGGGTAGTGACCGTCTTCAGGGGGACTAACGGCGGTCGCAGATCCAGATTCTGCGCCGCCAGGTCCGGGAATTCCCGGGCGATCATCCCCCCCACTTCGGCGTTTCCAAAGACCGCTATCGGGGGGGGAGGTGTCAGCGTGTAGGGCGGCGCTGCCCATTCCAATTCGGTCGGGACGATATGATCGCTGTGCTGATGGGTGAAAACAAGAGTGCGGACCTCCGCGAGGTCGCGTCCCGTCCGGTGCATATGGGCGATGGTGTCCGGTCCGAAGTCAATTTTCAGATCGCTGTCCAGCAGCGCGCCCGACCGGGTGCGGAGGTTGGGTCCACCCCTTCTGCGCGCTTCGCGGCAGGCTTCGCAGCGACAGAAGGGGGCAGGCCATGCCTCGGCGGCGGCGGTTCCAAAGATCGTGAGTTCCATAGCGTTTTCATTGTAGCACCAGCGTCAAGGGAGCATTTAGGGCCAGGAGAGGCGCTATGGGGCCGGGCGCTGACAGCGTATGATCAGTATCCCCGTTCGATGTCCACGACACCTGCCATGGGTTCGCCGCGCGCGAACGCTTCGAGGTTAGACAGAAAGATCTCTTTCTGACGCTCGCGCAGGCCGACCGTCCAGCCGGGCGAGTTGTGCGGAGCGATCCAGACGTTCGGCAGGTCCCAGAGTGGGCTGCTCGGCGGAAGCGGTTCCTGCACGAACACATCCAGATAGGCCCCGGCGATGATGCCCGCTTGCAGGGCAACGAGGAGCGCGGGTTCGTCCACCAGACCACCGCGCGCGATGTTGATCAAACGCGCGGTCGGTTTCATTCGTGCAAGCTCCGCGGCCCCGATCAGCGACCGGGTTTCTCCGGTCAGCGCGGCGGCGATCACCACCCAGTCGCTCTGAGCGAGCAGCGACGAGAGACCGTCCGCGCCGGTGAGCGTTTCGTCTACACCGGGCACCGGTTCGGGGCGGCGGCGCAGACCGATCGTTCGCATCCCCAGCGCCCCGCAGCGCGCGGCGATCCCCTGCCCGATGGGGCCGAGTCCGATGATACCGACCGTCTTTCCGTGAAGCTCCTCCTGCGTCAGCGAGTTCCAGATGTGACCGCGCTGCTGGGCGAGCAGTTCGGGCATCCGGTGCGCCGCCATGAGCATCCAGGCGAGCACGAACTCCCCAATCGCGATCCCAAACGCCGATCCGCTGTCTGTCACGATCAGGCCAGGTTTTGCCTTGATCTCAGGAGTCAGGACATGATCCACCCCCGCACTTGCCGTGTGAAGCCAGCGCACATTGGGACCGTCAGCGACAAGGCTCTCGTACCGCCCCCCCCCGACCCAGCGCAAAACGGCGGAGGCACTTTGGGCGTCCGGCACCGGCAGGGCGCGGTCTTCCTCGTAGGCGATCAAATGGGCGGACGGGACTCGTGTGGCGGCAAGGTCTCTCAGCTCTTCGTACACGGATTCGGGAACCAGGGTCAGGATACGCATGTTCCAGATTGTACCAAGGTGTCCTGCGAAATGCGACTGTAAAAAGAAAGGCAGGAACCAGGCCCCCGGAAGCGAAATCCTATCACAAGATGGTCCTAGATGATCCTGCTGCCAAGACGATCTTCGATACCGCTCCGCTCCGGGCGCAGTTCCCCGCGCTTCGCGTCAAGCCGACACCCATTTTCTTCGATAATCCAGGGGGGACCCAGGTGCCGATGGGCGTCATCGAGGCGGTCGGTGCCTACTATGCCCGAAGCAACGCTAATGTCGGCGGCGCGTTTGCCACCAGCCAGCGCACGGACCACGTGATCGCGGATGCCCGTCAGGCAATGGCAGACCTGATCGGCGCGCCCGACCCGGCGACGATCGTTTTTGGGGCCAGTATGACCGCCCTGACCTTTCACCTGGCCCGCTCCTTCGGAGAGACGCTCCGGCCCGGCGATGAGATCGTGGTAACCAACCTGGATCACGATGCCAATGTCACCCCCTGGACCGATCTTGCCGCCCAGGGCGCGGTCCTCCGCAGCGCGGACATCCACCCCGCCGATGGCACTCTCGACCTGGAACGCTTTCAGGCAGCCCTCACCCCCGGCAGAACGCGCCTGGTCGCGATCACGCACGCCTCCAATGCCATCGGCACGATCCCTGATGTCGCCGCCGTTACCCGGCTTGCGCACGAAGCGGGGGCGCTGGTGTTCGTGGACGCCGTCCAGTATGTGCCGCATGGTCCGGTGAATGTCGCCGCGCTGGACTGCGACTTTCTGGCCTGCTCCGCCTATAAGTTCTTCGGGCCGCATGTGGGAGTGCTGTACGGTAAGCGCGCGCACCTGGAGCATCTGACGCCCCACAAGGTACGTCCCGCCAAAGATACGATTCCCCACCGCTGGGAGACCGGGACCCTGAATCACGAGGGGATTGCCGGGGTCGCCGCTGCCGTTCGCTACCTAGCGAGCGTGGGTGAACTCTGGGCCGCGCCGCTCGTCCAATCTCACATCGCCCGAGGCGAGACGCCGCCGCGCGCGGCGCTGCTGGCGGCAATGCCGGCGATCAAGGACTACGAAGCGCAGCTTTCACGGCGGTTACTGGCGGGCCTGGCCCAGATCGAGGACATCACCGTTTATGGGCTTACCGACCCCGAAAGGATCGAGGATCGAGTCCCGACAGTCGCGTTCACCTGGCCCCGCTTGTCGCCCCGTGCCACCTGCGGGTATTTGGCGGAGAAGGCGGGCATCTGCGCATGGAGCGGAAACTACTATGCCCTGCGCCTGATGGAGCGGCTGAACCTGCAGGAGAGCGGCGGCGCGGTCCGGATCGGCTGCGCGCATTACAATACGTCGGAGGAGATAGACACTCTGCTTTCTGTTCTCGGGGAGACCCCGCGTCTCGGATCATAACGGGCGGGGGATTTTTCCCGCTACTGTCTGGAGCAAGGCGTTGGAATGGTACCAAAGGAGGGCCGGTTTCGATGGACGAAGACGAGTACATCTGCCCGCAGGGGTGGCGCTGGAGCAGCATTTATAGCGCGCTACACCAGGCCTATAAGGAACAGCGGGGGAGCGCCGCTGTCGCAGCCGCTCCCATAAGCGAAGCGGGGGTTTCCGAGACGACAGAATCGCCGGAGATGACCGAGCCGCCGCACCTGCTGCCGCCGAACGCCTCGGATGCCGCCCGAAAGCAGCGCTGGGAGGAGACCGTTCAATGGGCAGAAGCCAACGGATACTCCCACCTCATTCCGGATCTGCCGGAAGACGAACGGTACTACCACGCCAGCTACGCCTAGCGCGTTTCTCGCCGCAAGGCCCCGGCAGAACCGGTCCTGCCGGGGCGGTCCGCCCCTCTACTTGGCGGGCGGGATCGCGCGCGGTTCCTACTCGCGAACCACGGGTCAGCATATGGAAAAGGCGATTCAACATAATCTTCGTTTCTCCAGACAGGTATAGAACCCGGCGAACGCGAAAAGTTCAGCACGATGCCCCTACCGGTTTTACCCCTGTTCCCGACGGGATTTCATTTTCGTCCCCGCGCCGCGCTGTTCGACCTTGATGGGACATTGGTTCGCACTTTTATTGATTTTCCCGCAATGCGCCGTGAGATGCAGGCGCTCTCCGCTCGGCTTGGGGCGGGGGAAGCGACCGCACCCCTTGACGATATCCTGGAGATCGTCGCCGCGATGGCGCAAACCCTGGGGGGCGAGCCGGGCGAAACGGCGCGGCGCGATGCCTACGCGCTGTTAGAAGCGATGGAGGCCGATGGCTGCGCGCATCCCGAGCGTATCGAGGGGTCGTCCGAGCTTCTTTCCCAGCTGCGAGGCGAGCGCGGGGCACGGGTGGGGATCATCACCCGCAACTGCCGCCGAGTTTCGGAGGCGCTTCTGGCTCGCATGGACCTGCCGCACGATATCCTGATCGCTCGCGAGGACACCACGGAGTTCAAGCCTCACCCCGCGCCGGTCCTGCTCGCCTGCGCCCGGCTGGGCGTGGACCCCGCCGAGGCGACCATGACCGGCGATCTTTGGGCTGACATCGCCGCGGGAAGTGCGGCGGGAGTCCGTGCCACCATCGGTTTGCAATGGCCTCACGACCCGCCCCTGCGATTTGCACGCCACCCACCGGACTTCACCGTCGGTTCAGTGACCGAAGCGACCACACTGCTGCTTGGATAAGCGCGGGAAAGCCCGGATGAAAAAGAAACTCGATCTGTATTCCAGGGGAGCCAGGCGACAGCGGGACGGCTCCCCTGCTTCTCTAGCAGGAAACAGGCCGACTTTCCGATCCCGTCCCGGTGACGCTCTCCGAGCCAGATGCGCTGTTGCTGGACCGGGCCTCGTTTCGGATAGACGACGGCGAGTGGCAGGGTCCCGAAGAGGTTTTGCGGATTGACACCATCGCCCGCGCCGCTTTCGGGCTGCCCTCCCGGACCGGGAAAAGCGCCCAGCCCTGGATAGACACCAAACCCGCCGCGGGCCGGGTGGCGGCTCGGCCTGAGATTTATTCTGCATGCGTCGGTCGCGGTCGCTGCCCCGCTGCTTGCCCTGGGGGACCCGGAATCGGTTACAATCACCCTGTTCCCGGCAGGGACTCATGAGATCGTTTTGCGGATTCCGATGACACGCCGAACCGACATCG
>JACMJB010000069.1 GCA_014380815.1 Armatimonadota bacterium | reverse complement strand
TGGCGCTACTGCCCCATCTGCGGTAAGCCGATTAAGTTCGCGACTGTCTGGTCCGCCCCGTCCCCCGACTTTCTCAGTTTATGCGGGATGGTACCCAGCACTACGCCCCGCATCCTGGTCGCGATTCCCATGCCCTCGCTCTCGCTGCTGGGTCACGGGGACGAGATGGCCCCCCACCCGGTCCACGAGCAGTCCGAACCCCTGGGTTGTGGATGACTTTACGGTCAGGTCTTGCGAAGTCAGGGCTGCGGGTTCGGCGCGGCGGGAGTGGCAGTCAGTTTCTCGGTCAGCCAAATAATCGCGGGACGGGTCGCCGCGGAAGGAAGAATGTGCCCACCCTCAGCCCAGACAACCGTTTTTGGCTCCTTTGCCGCCTCCTGCAGACGGCGGGCGGCGGCGGCGGGCATGGTTTTGTCGTCTTTGGCGTTCAGTAGGTAGACGGGGCGTGGGCTGATCAAGCCGACATAGTTGCTGGGGCTGATTGCCTCCACGTTCAGTGTGTCGGATTTCGGGACCAGGGCGATGTAGGGGCGCACCGGGTCGCCGCCGACACAGAGCACCGAGGCCGCGACCCGCTCATCCACACCCGCGACCATGGCCCCCATCATTGCGCCCATGCTGTAGCCCAGCAACCCGATGTGGCGGGCGTCCACCTCCTGGCGCGTCTGCAGGTAATCCAGGGCCTGCCGGTAATCGGAGACGGTGGTGCGCAGGATACGGGCGAAAACCCGCGGATCCTGGATCGAGGGCGGCGCAGCGGCACCAGCGGCGGTTTTGGTTTTGCGCTCGCCGTGCTCGGCGGCATCCAGCGAGAGGCTTGCGACCCCCCGTTTCGCCAGTGGGTCGCCGAAGACGCGGACCATGGTTTCCTTGTCGCTCCCGGCCCCATGGAGCAGCAGCACGCAAGGCATCCCACGTTTCCCCTTTGGCAGGAGCAACGTCCCGGTCACGGTGCTTCCTGCCGTGTTGGTAAACACAATGTGCTCGCGGACCGTGTCAGCCTCTTTGTCAGCCTCCGCCCCGGTCTGACCCTTTGCGGTGACCGGAAAGGGCCTGGCAGGCGTGTAAGCGTACGCCCCGCGCAGAACGGCGGCGGGTGGCGGGGGCGGAAGCGCTTCAGGAGCGGCGGGAGGCTGGGCAGCACAGGAGGTCGTGCGACCTCCCAGTGCGATCACCACCAGCAGGGCAGCAGCTGGAAGCAGACGGGGCGTCGGACGGACCGGGAGCGGCATCAACGAAAGTCCTTTCGTATCTCGGGATCAGGAAACCGGGAGACGCGAATGCAGAGCTTTCTTATTATACGCGATACCGAGCCGGCGGATGTCCGGAAAAGTTGCGGCCCACTACCTGCCGGGGCTTTTCTACGGCTTCCGGAACCATCTGCCTGAAAGAGTCCACATCGAGAGCGAGCCATCCGATTTGAAGGTCTGCGCGGGCTTGAACCACTTGACATGACTGTCCACGAACAGGTAGTTCGAGCCGCCGCTGTGGCGGGTCGCCAGGTTGGAACCAAACGTGCCGGTGACGCCGGGCAGGACATCGTCGCGCTTTTTGTAGGAGATCCCGCCGAGGGTGCAGTCCACGTTTTTATCGAAGCGGCAGTCGCTGCCGTCCGCGTAGCCCTGGGCTGTGGTACTGCGCGTGTTCTCGTCCCAGGAGACGGGATAGAACACCATCTGCGTGAAGTTCAGATAGTTCTCCGCAAGCAGGATCGTGGCCGTGGGCGTCGCGAACTCCGACACGGCCCTCCCCCCGTCCTCGGGCACACCACGAGCACTGCCCCCAGCGGCCCAGTCCGCCATCGCATAGGAAAGGGAAGCGCCTCCCGAAGAAGCGCGGGGGACCCCGGTGCCATTGAACGCGGCACGGGCATCCGGGAAATGGGCGGGGCATTTGCTCATCTGCGCCCGGCCATCTTCGGCGTTCGGCGTGGTGATGTCCTTGCCACGCTCGTTGATGTTCTTGAGGTTTTCCACATAGGGCTGAATCACCACGAGCCAGCCCGAACCGACCGGCGCCGGGATATTCAGATCCGGAAAGGTCTCGTCAGCGTCCTGGGCGTACATAGAGAACGCCTGCCCAAACTGGCGCATATTGGAAGCGCAGGCGGTCTGCCGGGCTTTCTCGCGGGCCTGGGCAAAGACCGGAAATAGGATCGCGGCCAGAATTGCGATGATCGCGATCACCACCAGAAGCTCGATCAGGGTGAAGCCGCCACGGTTGCGTCGGCAGGGCAGAAAATGCATCATTTTTCTTTCGCCCTCGTGCTGACGAAGGTCTGTTCTGAAATCTGTTCTATTGTAGCGGACTGTGCGTTAAACCATGTTAAGGGAAGTTTAAATATTCCGTCTGCCTGGGGTGTTTCCAGCACCTTCCGGCAGCCATCCGTTTGACAGCGCCCGCTATTCACTGTAAAATATTGATAGGTTTGGAGGGTGTGGCGGGGCCGATTTCGCATCGGTGACCCGCCGCATTTTCCGTTTGAGCCTTCCCTGTTTGGAGTGAGTGAACTGGCCCGATCCCCGGCATACACGCGGACGCGCCAGGTGATAATTTGGTTCTGGTTTAGGAGAGATGAATGATTAACGATCCCACGCTTCCCGGCAGCGGCGATGAGGAGATTCCCTCCTCTGCGGCGGCGACACAGACCGACCCCGGCAGCGGCGATCCTCCCATAAACAACGAGGTTCCCCTGGTCGGCGGGCTGAGCTTTTACGACGGCCCCACCATCGAGATCTCCGAGGAGATGCGGACCTCGTACCTGGGTTATGCGATGTCCACCATCGTGTCGCGCGCGCTTCCCGATGTGCGCGATGGCCTCAAGCCCGTCCAGCGGCGTATCCTCTACGCCATGCGTGAACTGGGTCTGTCTCCCAACTCCCGGCACCTCAAGTCCGCCAAGGTCGTGGGAGAATGCATGGGGAACTTTCATCCGCACGGCGACCAGGCGCTTTACGGCACTATGGTCCGCATGGCGCAGCCGTTCTCGCTTCGGTATCCGCTGGTGGATGGTCAGGGGAATTTCGGGTCGGTGGACGATGACCCCCCTGCGGCGATGCGCTATTGCGTGACCGGCGACACCCTGGTGGTGACCGATGTGGGTCTCACCCCGATTTCCGAAGTCTCTGTCAATGGCTCCGAAGACATCGCAGCGCGGGTTCTATCGCTGGACGGCGCGGTGAACACGGCAACGAAGTGGTTTGATTGCGGAGCGTTCCCGACGCAGCGGGTAGTCACCCGCCGCGGGTATGAGGTGACCGGCACCGCCAACCACCCGCTTTTGGTATGCGTCCCCGGAGAGGGGAAGCGGGTTCAGCTTGCCTGGAAAACCATCGCGGATCTGAACTTGGGGGACTTCGTGGTTCTGGATCGGAGCGAGACCCTCTGGCCGAAGCGCGCCGTGGATCTGCGACCATTACCCCCCGTTCTTCCTGAAGGGTCACGGACCGAGCGGGAACCGCTGCCCACACACCTCGGCGAAGATCTCGCGTTTCTGCTGGGCGCGCTGACCGCGAAGGGCACGATTCGCAGGGACGTGATCGCCATTACAGGTGCCAACGGAGACTTCGCGGAAGCCTTTCAGGCGGCCTGGGCGCGCGTGTTTCCTTCCTGCCGACTGCGCTCCTTTCTGCGGCAACCGACGAGCAGGAGGCCCCTCCTGCGGATGCAGGCAGCCAGTCAGCCGGTGGCTGCGTTCCTGAGTGCCCTGGGGCTGGCGAGCGGGGCGGCGACCCGCCGGGTGCCGGCGGCAGTCCTGCGGTCGCCTCAGGCGGTCACGGGTGCCTTCCTGCGTGGGCTTTGTGAGGGGGACCTGTCGGGAGTCGGCCTTTGTGGTGCCAGCCGGAACCTGCTCCGCGACGTTCAAACCCTGCTGCTGCGTTTCGGGATTGTCGCGGCGCGCCGAACACATCGTCTCGACATCGTCGGTCAGGAGAATCGAGATCGCTTCGCGGCGAAGATCCGTTTCTCGTCAGAGCGGGTGGCGGAGATGTTGCCACGCCTTTCACAGGCTCCGCCCGCCGAGGATTACGCGCAGACCGAGTCTCTTTCGCGCAGCCCGTATCTATTCGAGCAGGTGACCGCCATCGAGGATGCCGGGGAGCAGGCCGTGTACTCTCTGCGCGTCGCCAGCGAATGCCATTCGTTTGTGGCAAATGGATTCCTCAATCACAACACCGAGGCGCGTCTCACCGCGCTTGCAATGGAAATGATGGAGGATATCGAAAAAGATACGGTGGATTTTGTCCCTACCTACGACAACGAGCGCCGCGAGCCTTCCATTCTGCCGGGCAAGTTCCCGAACCTGATCTGCAACGGCGGGTCGGGGATCGCGGTCGGTATGGCGACCAACATGCCGCCCCATAACCTGCGCGAGGTCTGCGACGCCGCGACCCACATGATCGACCATCCGAACGCGACGATGGAAGATCTGATGAAGTTCATCCCCGGTCCGGACTTTCCGACGCACGGCCTGCTGCTCGGGACCAAGGGAGTCAAGGCGGCGTATGCCACCGGGCGCGGTTCCATCACCATGCAGGCCAAGACGACGATCGAGCCGATGGACAACGGCAAGAACGCGATTGTCGTGACGGAGCTTCCCTATCAGGTCATCAAAAAGAAGCTGATCGAGGACATCGCCGAGTTGGTCAAGGAGAAGAAGGTGGACGGCATCACGGCTGTCAACGACTACTCCGACAAGACCGGGATGCGGGTCGTGGTCGAGCTGCGCCGCGACGTGATGCCGCAGAAGGTCCTGAATTACCTGCTCAAGCACACGAATCTGCGGCTTAACTTCGGCGTGATCATGCTCTCGCTCGTCGACGAGGGCCGCGGCCCCAAGACCCTGCCGTTGCGCGACATGCTGCAGGAGTATCTTGACCACCGGCGGATGATCATCACGCGCCGGACCCGGTTCGAGCTGGGCCGCGCGAAGGCGCGTGCCCATATTCTGGAAGGTCTACAGATCGCGGTTCAGTTCCTGGACGAGGTCATCGCGATCATCCGGGCATCGAACACGACCGAGATCGCGCGGTCGCGGCTGATCGAGCGTTTTGTCTTCACCGGAATACAGGCGGAGAGCATTCTCAATATGCAGCTTCGCCAGCTTACCGGGCTGGAGCAGGACAAGATCGAGAGCGAGTACAAGGAGCTGCTCAAGGAGATCGCTCGGCTGGAGGACATTCTCTCTGACCCGAAGCGAGTGGATGCCATCGTTCGTGCGGACCTGAAGTACCTGCGCGACAAGTTCGGCGACGACCGACGGACCCGCATCATCCCGACCGAGGCGGAAGAGATCAATCTGGAAGATCTGATCGCCGAAGAGGAGATGCTGATCACGATCACGCGCGACGGCTACGTGCGCCGCCTGCCCCTCGACTCGTTTCCGTCCCAGCATCGCGGGGGCAAGGGGCGGATCGCGGGCAAGACCAAGGAAGAGGACAACTTCGAGCACTTCTTCAAGGCGAGCACCCACGACTATATCCTGTTCTTTACGGACCGGGGGCGTGTGTACCGGCTCAAGGCGTTCGAGGTGCCGCAGACCCAGCGCCAGG
>JACMJB010000456.1 GCA_014380815.1 Armatimonadota bacterium | reverse complement strand
GCCAGACTTGTCGCCGGTAACAATACGGCGTACCTCGTCGGGCGTCAGTTCCCGCCATGCTCCCGGTTCCAACCCGCTCAGACGCACCGGACCGATGCGGAGCCGCACCAGCTTGAGGACCGGGTGCCCGACAGTGTCCATCATTCGTCGCACCTGCCGGTTGCGACCCTCGTTCAGCGTCAGCTCCACCACCCACGATCCGCGCTCGACGCCGCGTCCGATTAGCAGGGCGTTTGCCGGTCCGGTCACCTCGCCATCCCCGATCGCCAGGCCGCGTGACAGAGTCTTGATCGCCTCTTCGCTGGGCTTTCCTTTAACGGTCGCCTGATACAGCTTGCCCAGACTCTGGCTGGGGTGGGTCACTTTATAGATAAAGTCGCCGTCGTTGGAGAGCAGGATCAGCCCCTCAGAGTCTGCGTCCAACCGCCCCGCAGGAACAAGCCGCGCGCCGGAGATGCGGACCAGATCCGTGACCTTCTTCTCCGCGTGACGATCGGATACCGTCGAAACATAGCCCACCGGCTTGTGCAGGGCGACATAATAGCGCCGGGTCCCGGTCGCATCAATCTGCCGACCATCCACGGCGACGCGCTGTACCTCCGGGTCCGCGAGTGTCCCCGGCGTGGTCACCACCTTGTCGTCAATAGTCACTCTACCGGAGGCGATAATCTCCTCGGCTCGGCGGCGCGACGCGATCCCGGCGGCGGCGATTATTTTTTGCAGGCGCTGCTGACCCTGCGGCAGTTCGGAAGACGGCTGATCCATATCGGAATCCTACCAGAAGAAGAAGCAGTGCGCCGCAAAGGAGCGCGAGCAGCCGCCCCGGCAGGCCCGATTTGCTGCCGATCACCCCGCCGCCTGTCAGCACGGTTCCGAGGGCGGAGCGCGGCAGGTCCGCACTCGCCAGCAGGGGCACCTGCCCAACGACCTTCCCGCCAACGTTCGCCACCAGAACCCCGACCTCCTGCCCGCGCGACACCGGCGCCTGCAGACCCGCTCTGGGCCGCACCTCCACGACAAGACCGCCGCCGGGCTTCGAGGCATCCGTGGCGGCGCGAAGGTCGCCGCCAGCGACCGTCGAAACCGTTTCCATCGTGCCGGAAGAAACCGGCACGCTGGTAGTGGGCAGTCCTTTCCGCACGACAGTGACCCTGGGGAACCGCTTGAACCCCCAGGAAAGAACCGGGATCGTATCGCCGATGGCGCTGTTCCGCGCGCCCAACACGACGGAGAGCAGCCGCCGCCCGTCGCGGGTCGCGGACCCGACGAAACAGTGGCCCGCCGCGCGGGTGTAGCCGGTCTTGACGCCGTCCGCGCCCGGGAATTTATCGTAGAACTTCCGCTTGGCCTTCGCGACGATATACGAGTCCTGGGCGACGATGGAGCGGCTGATCTGCCGCGCGGGTGTCCCGACGGCATCGGCGAATCGAGGGTTTTGCAGCGCCCCACGGGCGATCATCGCCAGGTCCCGTGCCGTGCTGTAATGGTCCTTGTTTGGCAGTCCGTTCGGGTTGACGAAGTTCGAGCCGGTCGCGCCCAGTTCCCGCGCCCGGGCGTTCATCAAGGTGGCGAATTTGGGAACGGTCCCTGAGACATGCTCGGCAATCACCACGGCCCCATCGTTACCGGACCGCAGCAGAAACCCCCGCAGCAGGTCTTCCGCGGTGAACTTCTCCCAGGGTCGGATATGCAGCGAGCTTGGCTCGATCTTGGTGATGTTCGGGTCGAGGCAGGTAACGATGTCCTCCGGCTGCGAATGCTCCGCGAGCAGCAGACCGGTCAGGATCTTGGTCGTTGAGGCCGGATACCGGCGGGTGTCGGCATTCTTGGTCCAGAGGACCTGCCCGGTGTCGGCATCCATCAGGATCGCGGAGGGGGCGGAAAGGGTCGGCGGCTGACCCAGATTGTCGGGGTTGAAGAACGCGGGCCGCTTGCCGATATTGACCATCTTCTGCGGGTCGGCATTCTTGATCCAGGCTGCTTCCTTTGCCGCTCGCGCCGCACGGCGCTGAGCGCGCACGCTGAGAACGGGCCTCGGTTTCGCACTCGCCTTGTCCGGCGGGGCGGCCTCGGCGATGGGGGGGAGGAGGGCCAGGGCAAAGGCCAGCAGAGCCAGGCCATTAGTGCTGTCGAAGGGTCGCCGCATCACGTTCATTCTACCCCCGCCGCGACCAGCGCGGTATGCGCGGCGGCATCGTCGTTTGCCGCTGCGATCTCACGGGCTTCCATTTCGTCCTCATCCAGAAGGGGCAGGTCCGACAGTTCGGACAGGCCGAAGTAGTGCAGAAAGTGGTCGGTCGTTGAGTAGAGGATCGGGCGGCCCGGTGTCTGCCTGCGCCCCGCCTCCACGATCATCTCGCGCTCGGTCAATGTCTTCAGAACGCCGTCCGAGGCCACTCCGCGAATGGCTTCGACCTCGGCCTGGGTGCAAGGCTGGCGATAGGCGATAATCGTCACGGTTTCCAGCGCGGGCCGGGAAAGGCGGTTCGCATGGGGGGCAAGCAGCTTCGCGACTGCCGAGGCGAACTCCGGACGGGTCGCCATCTGGTATCCACGTGCGATCTCCACAACCTGCAGACCGGATTCTGCGTATCGGTCACGTAGCAGGCGCACCGCGACATGAACCGCCACCTCGTCGGTCTCGGTGGTTTTGGCAAGCTCTTTCGCCGTCAGTGGCTCTCCGGCAACAAAAAGCAGGCACTCGATAATGCCTGCGAGCGTGGCGGCGTTTGCTGCGACTGAGGGATTGTCGGTCATTAGTCTTCCGCTTCGGCCTCCTCGATCCCTTCGGTCCCCGATTCGATCTCTCCCTCGGCTACCATGGCGCGCTCGAACTCCGGCACAAAGAAGATGCGAATATCGCCGCAGAACGCTTTCTGCGCCACCAGGACGCTGCCCGATTTCAGCAGCTCCAGGAGGGCCAGAAACAGCAGCACGACCTCGATCAGCGCGAATGGTGCATTCGGCACCAGAACGGAAAGCGAGACCCCATCCTGCCCTGCCTGCCGCGCATGGAATGCCACCTCGCGCATCTTCATGCGCAGCGTGATCTTCTGGCGGCGTACACTGGTGATCGCCTTTTCGCCCGCTCCCACCGATGCCAGCATTCGTTCCAGCGTCCTCAGTAGATCATCGGCGGAAAGCTCGCCGAACTTTGGAGGAAGTGCGAAACCAGATGCGAGGCGGGCGTCCATCGGGTCGCGGAAGAAGACATTTTTGCGATCCGCCTCCCGCAACTTCAAGCCCTCCGCGATCGCCTGATACTTCCCGTACTCCAGAAGACGCTGGACGAGTTCCGCGCGCGGGTCCGTCAGATCCAGGCTGGAACCGTCCTGATCGGGATCCGCGTCATCCCGGGGTGGAACAGGCAGCAAAAGGCGGGACTTGATCTCCAGCAGGGTCGCCGCCATCACCAGAAACTCCCCGGCGACCGAGAGGTCCACCGACCCCAGGGCATCAAGGTGGGCGATGTACTGATCGCAGAGCGTCGCGATAGGAAGATCGAAAATGTCCATGCGTCCGGCCCGCACCAGATGCAGCAGCAGGTCGAGCGGCCCTTCGAAGGCATGAAGGCGAAGCGGCGGAAGGGCCGCGAACGGCTCCGAGGAGGAGCGCTTTTTGCCGGGGGGGACAGAAGAGGGCAAAGCAGTCGCGGCGTCGGGAACAGCGGCGGGCGGCATACGCGATTTTAACACAAACCCGCCCTGAGACGCTACCAGAGGCGAACAACCCCCCGTAGGTACCCACATTCATAGAAGCGCCCCTGCCATGGCTGGCAGGGGCGGTCGGGAAGGGGCGGTTCCGCGGTTACTTCTTCGGACTGGACGCTGCCTGCTTCGCAGCCGTCGCGTCGTCTTTGGTCTTCTTGGCGGAGTCGTTCTTCGCCTGTTTCTGCGACGCCTGCTTATTCGTGGATTTCGGGGATTTGTCACCCATGATCGGTTCACCTCCCACTTTCTCTCCTGAGGCACGTTGTATCGCGCCGGAGGTAGTGGGAAGTATATGCCGCGCCGGGGGGAATGTCAAACCCGCCCTGCCGCGACGGCTGCCTCGCCCGGTGTGCGCGGGGCGATCTCCGGGCGGTCGAGCAGGTCCGCGGCCGCCGCCAGAACCCCCGCCTTGTCCATGCCGCAAAGGCCGCGCAAGACCGGGACCGGGCCATGCTCGACAAAGTGGTCCGGGATGCCCAGCGTCCGCACCTCGACATCGGTGACCGAGTTCGCGGCGAGAAATTCCAGCACCGCAGAACCGAAGCCGCCGTGAACGACCCCGTCCTCGAGCGTGAGGATGCGGCGCGTTGTCCGGGCGACGCGCAGGATCATCGCCCCATCGAGCGGGCGTACCCAGCGGGCATTAATGACCTCGGCCTCAATGCCGTGCTCCGCGCGCAGCTCCCGCGCTGCCTCCAGCGCGACACTGGCAATCGGGCCGTAGGCCAGGATCGCAAGGTCGCTGCCCCGCATCAGGGTCTCGGACTTGCCGACCTCGATCACAGCGGGGGTTTCCGAAATCACCTCGCCGGAGCCGCGCGGATAGCGCAGCGCGACCGGGCCACGCTTGTAGCTGAGCGCCCACCGCACCATCGCACGAAGCTCCAGGGTATCTTTGGGCGAGAGCATCAGCAGGTTGGGGATGTGGCGCAGATAAGCGATGTCGAAGACGCCATGATGGGTCGCGCCGTCGTCGCCGACCAGGCCGCCTCGGTCGAGCGCGAACACGACCGGCAGGTTTTGGAGACAGATGTCATGGACAATCTGATCGTAGGCCCGCTGCAGAAACGTGGAGTAGATCGCGCAGACGGGGGTGAAGCCCTCAGCGGCAAGCCCGCCCGCGAAGGTGACCGCGTGCTGCTCGGCGATCCCCACATCGAAGTAGCGATCCGGGTACTTTTCGGCGAACTTGGCGAGGCCAGTCCCATCGGGCATCGCGGCGGTGATCGCGACGATCTTTTCGTCGGATGCCGCCATCTCGTTCAGCGTTTCGGTAAACGCCTGGGTGTACGTGACGCCGGTCACCTTCTTTTCCATCTTGCCATCCTCGACCGAGAACGGCGTGACGGCGTGGAACGTGCGCTGATCGGCCTCCGCGCTCGCGTAGCCTTTGCCCTTGGTGGTCAGGACGTGGAGCAGGATCGGTCCCTTGAGCATCTTGGCATGCTCGAAGACCGCGACCAGAAAATCAAGATCGTGCCCGTCAATCGGGCCGATATATTGAAAGCCCAGTTCCTCGAAGAACAGGCCGGTGTTGGCGGGCGCGGTAAAGTGGGTGGCCGCATGCTTGGCCCCGGCGGCGGTCTTGTAGAGCAGGCCGTCCTTGTGAAGCGAATTCTTGACTTTGCGCTCGACGCGCTGATAGAGCGGAGAAAGGCGCAGTTTGGCAAGATATGTCGCCATCGCGCCGACATTCTCGGCGATACTCATCGTGTTGTCGTTCAGAACGACGATCAGGTCGCTCTTTTGCGCCCCAATATTCAGCATCGCTTCCAGCGCCATGCCGCCGGTCAGCGCGCCGTCACCGATCACCGCCACCACACGCTCATCGGTCTTGCGCAGGTCACGGGCGACCGCGAAGCCCAGCGCGGCGGAAAGCGAGGTGGAGGCGTGGCCCGCTCCCCACTGATCGTAGGGGGACTCATCGCGGCGCAGAAAGCCGGAGATGCCGCCGTACTGCTTGATGGTCGCCAGGCGGTCCCAGCGCCCCGTCAGCATCTTATGCGGATAGCACTGATGACCGACATCCCAGATCATCTTGTCCTGGGGGAGATTAAACGCCTTGTACAGAGCGACGGTAAGCTCGACAACACCGAGGTTCGGGGCGAAGTGCCCGCCCACGCGGGAGATCGTTTTGATCAGGCCCTGCCGCAACTCATCCGCGAGTTGGTGCAGCTCCTCGCCCCCCATCGTCTTCAGGTCGTCCGGACCGACAAGGCGGTCCAGCAGTGGAAATTCGTTTTTCATCGCGCGCACCAAGCCTCATTATTCCTAATAAGTAAAACAAAGAACGCGACATTGCGTTCCCTTTGCTATTATGATGGTATCAAATCGTACCCTATGGGTCAACGTGGGCAACCATCCCATGCGCTTTGTCTGGCAAAGTGTGGCTGCAGTGTACCGGGTGCCGCTTCGTTCTGTCAAGCGCCACGGATCCTGCCGGGCCGTCTTGACGCAGTTTCGTCCCCTGTTCTAGAATGTACGCCAGTGACATGAGGAGAGCCGCCTGCTGATGACGCACCCCAATATCACCGACCCGCGACCTCCGCTGATCTCCAGCCTGCCACCCGGAGTCCGTGAGTGGCTGGCAGCGTTTGCCCTGGCGGTTCGCGGTCAAG
>JACMJB010000455.1 GCA_014380815.1 Armatimonadota bacterium | reverse complement strand
GGTGGGCGGGGATGGGGGAGGGGGATGTGATTCCGAATGTGACGGGGGCGTACGAGTTATCGGTGGCTTACCCTAGTGTGCTGGTCACGGCGCGGAACTCGGATGCCCCCGTGGACGCGACGATCTATCGAGGCGACAAAATGTGGCGTCCGATCTCACTCCCTCTCGCCGACCGGCCACTCGCTATTGCAGTCGGGAGCGCGGAGACGGACGCGTGGTTCCAGGTCCGCCGCCAATTGCCGGAAGGGAACTCTGCACTCAGCGAGGCGGTCTGGGCGCCCGCTTCCGCACGGCCACAGGAGGTCACGGAGGATGACGCGATCTCGTTCCGCCTGCGCCGATTGCTCAATGACTACGCAATCACGCTCGTGGTAACGCGTATCGAGGCGGAATTTGGAGTTCCGTTCCCAAAAGCAGTGAAAACGACTAGGGAACTTGAATCGGCGTTGCGGCAGGCATTGCCGAACGGACCCGCAGTAGTGATTCTGTCCCTTGGGCTGGCGAACGTCGGCGACCCGTATCGGTTGACCTCAGCGAACGTGACGCTCAAAGGGAAAACCGTGGAGCCGCTCCTCGCTCCCGCCGGGCGCTACGTGATCTCGGTTGGCGGTGAAACTGCCGGGACGCTCGACCTCGCACCGAACCAGTTGGTGCGGGAAACGATCAAGTTGCCGGAGAAGACGACAGGAACGCTGCTCATCCCATCGCTGCCTCGGGGCGTGACCTACAAGAACCTGGAGCTTCGGTCCGGCGAAACACGAGTGCCGATCACTGGAAAAGAGACGGTCGTGCCGCGCGGCAACTATTCGCTGGCCCTCGAATCCGACTTTTACTCATGGCGGAGCAACGTCCTCATCGAGCCGGGGCCGGCCGCGCGAATCTCTATCGACACGAAACCGAACCGCGGCATCGTGGCATTTACTGAACGACCTGCTGGCATGAGGCTGAATCCGAAGAGTCGCATGTGGGAGCTGCGTGGCCAGGGCGGGACATATAACGTGGCGTTCCAGGACGGAAAAGTAGAGGAATTGATGATTGTCCCAGGCGAACGGTTGGTCTACAGGCGTGTCAGAAGGGAACCGAGCGAGCGCTACCTGCGCGACCCGAACAACCCTAAGGCACCTCCCGAGATCTGGAGCACGGACGGCGTGGTATGGCGTGCCGGCACGGAAAGCTTCAAACCGGTGAAGCGTGCGACGGTGAAAGGGGAGGCCGGTGCCATCGTCACCAGTGGTCGCCGGGAGTTCTTCATTCCGGACAATCCCTACGCTCCCGTGATGACGCGCAAGAGCTCCACAGCTCCATGGGAGGTCTACCGCGTTGCGGATACGGCACCTCCCACCGCCAATTGAATAGACGGTAAGCGGCATGTAAGCGTGCGTTGAGATCGTCGTTACATCAAGGGAGGCTCGGAATGAACAGGAAATCAGTATTCGTACTTTGCGTCGTCTTCACGCTCGGCATCGCCGCCGGGGCGTTCGGCAAGAAGGGTTTCGACACGTCGCTTTATCACTCGAAGGACAAGCGGGAAGCAGCACGCGCGCTGCTGGTGGTCGCCAAGCAGCAGGCCGGCAAGGGCAGCTGGGAGCGCATCGGCGTCGGCCGCGTGTACTGGGAAGCGGGCGAGTGGGACAAGGCCAAGGCCGCCTTCGAGAAGTCGTTGGCCAAGAACCCGAACGACGACAAAGGCCTGGCGGAGCTCGGCGCGTACTACCTGATCAAAGGAGACCGCGCCAAGGCGGAGGAGCTGTTCGACAAGTCGTACTCGATCGAGCAGGGCGAGGTCTGGAACACCGCCATGATCGCGGGCGGGTACCTCGGGGTGAAGCCGCAGGAGTAGGCGCGGGTTTGCGCGAGAGCCCCTCTCCCTCCGAGGAGAGGGGACAAGGCAACGGTTTTGAGGTCAGCCAGATATGCGAGTCGGAGGCTGAAGGTTGCATCACTGAGGTGAGCCTCGTGCGTCGCGAAGCGCGGAACGCCGGCGTCTCGCCGGATGAGCAGGCGGCGTCCCGCCGCCACGCAGGATCGAAGGTGGTCCGGATGAACCAGAGGGCGGCAGATGCGAAACTCCCGGCTCCGCATTGCGGCTGGGGCTCATTCGATCAGGCCGTAGGGAGATCGTACGCCTTCCTGGAAAGAATATAGACCATCTCGCGGAGATGCCTGACGGTCTCGGAATTGAAATAGACCATCCTCGGGAGATGCCTGACGGT
>JACMJB010000454.1 GCA_014380815.1 Armatimonadota bacterium | reverse complement strand
TCCGGATTTACGCTGATCGAACTGCTCGTCGTGATCGCGATCATCGCCATCCTCGCCGCAATCCTTTTCCCTGTCTTCGCTCAGGCCAGAGAAAAAGCAAGGCAGGCAAGCTGCCTCTCCAACATGAAGCAGCTCGGTCTCGCATTTGTCGGATATTACACGGATTACGATGATACGTGGGTTTCTCCTTACCGCCTGCAGTTCACGGAGAGCGCTACGGGAGCTACCCCCATTGAGCCTTATATCAAGAACCGTACACAAGCGGGGGGAGTTTGGGCGTGCCCCACAGTGTCCGAAAGAGGCATCGGCGCTCCCTTCACGGGAAACGATGGTTACCTGAATTTTCCACGCCATTACGTCATGAACGAATTCCTGGTTGATCCAGGCGGCGCAGACGTGAATGTGAAGGGTTTCAACATCGTTAATCCTGATTCGTATTATCCCAGGGTCACCGACGAAACGAAGTTTTGGGGAAGCAACAACGCGACTAACACAGACAAACCACTCTTTTGGCACAACAGCGCCCTGTCCCAGGCGCGCCTGGTTGCTCCGGCGCAGACCTGCTTGATGTTCGAACCTGTGATCGAGGACGAGTCGCAGGGACAGTTTGCGGGAACGGCTCCTGCTGTGGGTAGCTGGCAGATGGTGGATGGCTTCTGGAATAGCCTTGCGGACGAGAAGAAGTTCTTCTACTCTTCAGCGACCCCGGACCAGGCACGGCACACCGGCATGAACAACTACCTGTTCTGCGACGGTCACGTGAAAGCCAGAAAGCCAGAGAAGCAGGGCTACGACATCACCAATGACGCGCAAAACAACCTCTGGATGGTCGCCGCGGGCCGTAATGGCGAGCCGCTGCCGACAACCCCCAACTAACCGTACGTCACCCGACCGAAAACCCCGGTGGGAATGAATCGCGCCCGTCTGCAGCCTTTGCAGACGGGCGCATTGCGTTTTTTGGCCCCAGCGGGGAAAATGAAGCCATGCCAACCATTCAGGATGTGCCGCTCCACTCCGTTCCGGTCGTAGAACCGGAGGCCGCCCTCGACGAAGTCATCGCGCGGATGCAGGCGGACCCGCTGCACACCGTCGCGCTCGTGGGCGACGAACAGTACCTGGGAATCTTCAACGAGGATGCGCTGACCGACTCCGCGCTGATTCCTCCCGATGCCGACAAATCGCTGCTGGCGGTGGGACCCTATGTCCACCCCGTCCGCGTGATCGCGCACCCGGCAAGCGACGTCGCCGAGATCCTTGCCGCGATGATCCGGCGCGGTCTGGAGGTCGCGCCGGTCGTCGAGAACCGGACGTTTCGGGGCGTGGTGACGCGTACTGATCTGGAGAAAGCGGTGGGGTAGGGACACTCCTTTCCCCCGTGGCGGGGGGAAGGGGGGACCTAGACCCTGGTTTCCAGCAACGCGAACTTCAGCACCTCGTCGGCGTGTGCGGCGAGAGTGAAGCAGAGCGCCTCTCGGACATTGGCAGGAATGTCCTCCAGATCTTTCTCATTTTCGGCGGGAATCACGACGTGAAGGATGCCGGCCCGATGCGCGGCAATTACCTTCTCTTTCAGACCGCCGATGGGTAGTACCCTGCCCCGCAGCGTGATCTCTCCGGTCATGGCCACATCTTTACGGATGGGCCGGGACGTAAACGCGGAGGCGAGAGCGGTCGCCAGCGTGATCCCGGCACTAGGGCCGTCCTTGGGCACCGCACCGGCCGGGACATGGATATGGATATCCTTTCCCAGCACGACCTCGTCGGCGGCGCCGAGCGAGGCGAGGCGGGAGCGCACAAAGGTCCAGGCGGTCTGCGCGGACTCCTTCATCACGTCTCCAAGCTGACCGGTGAGCAGCAGGCGGCCCTCGCCGCTGGGGTTTGCGGATTTGGTGAGCAGGACTTCAATCGAGATCGTATCGCCGCCAACCTCGGTATACACCAGACCAGTCGCCGAACCCACCTCGTCGTTCTCCTCGGCAACCCCCCAGTGAAAGCGGCGTCCGCCCAGATAGCTCTTGATGTCGCCGACCCCTACCGTCGTCTTTTCGGTAGCGGCGGCATCCAGGTCGTCGGCGGCCGCCGCGACCTTGCGCGCGACTTTGCGCCCGATGGCCCCGATCTCGCGCTCCAGATTGCGGACCCCGGCCTCGCGCGTGTACTCGCGGATCAGGCTCCGCAGTGCCTCGCGCTCAAACGCTAGCAGGTCGCCGTTCAGGCCGTTCTCCCGGATCTGTTTGGGTACCAGATAACCCTCGGCGATCGCGACCTTTTCTTCCTCCGTGTAGCCGGAGAAGGAAATGATCTCCATGCGGTCGCGCAGCGGCGGCGGGATTGGCTCCAGCAGGTTCGCCGTGGTCACGAACAGAACGTGGGAAAGATCGAACGGCACCTCCAGATAATGGTCGGAGAACGTGCTGTTCTGCTCGGGGTCCAGCGCCTCCAGCAGGGCGGACGACGGGTCGCCCCGAAAGTCCGACCCCATCTTATCAATCTCATCGAGAAGGATGACCGGATTGTTGACCCCGACCTGCTTCAGTGCTTGAATGATACGTCCCGGCAGTGCCCCGACATAGGTGCGCCGATGCCCACGGATCTCGGCCTCATCGCGGACCCCACCCAGACTGATACGGGTGAACTTGCGGCCCAGGGCGCGCGCCACCGACCGGCCCAGGCTGGTTTTTCCGACACCGGGAGGGCCGACAAAGCAGAGGATCGGACTTTTGAGCAAATCGCCGGCGAGCTTGCGGACCGCCAGGAACTCCAGCATCCGCTCCTTGACCTTTTCCAGACCGAAGTGGTCCTCGTTTAGGATGCGCTCCGCCTCGGCGAGATGCAGGGTATCATCGGTGTGTGTGTCCCAGGGCATCGCCACCAGCCAGTCCAGGTAGTTTCGAATCACTCCCGCTTCCGGCGAGGCGAGTGGCGTCTTCTCGAAGCGGTCTAGCTCCTTGAGCGACCTTGCCTCGATCTCTTCCGGCATATGGGAATCGGTGATCTTCGCTCGGTACTCCTCCATCTCATCGCCGCGCTCGCCCATCTCGCCCAGCTCCTGCTGGATCGCCTTGAGCTGTTCGCGCAGAATGAACTCGCGCTGGTTGTCGCCCATCTCCTTCTCGACCCGCGACCGGATGTTCTTTTGTACGTCCAGGATCTCGTATTCTTTGAGAAGTGCGACCCCCAGCTTGCGCAGCCGTTCCGCGACCCCCAGCGTTTCGAGCAGCTGCTGCTTCTGGTCCACGCGCAGAGAAAGGTAAGGAATCACCGTATCCGCGAGCCGCGACGGCTCCGCGATATTCAGGACATTGGCCAGCGCTTCCGGCGGGATGTTTTTCCCCTCGCTCACCAGCCGCTCGAACTGCTCGGTCACTGTCCGAGCCAGTGCCTCTACCTCCACGGCGGAAACGGCGCTCTTTGCATCCTGCATCTCCTCGGGGAGCGGGATGGTGCGGACCAGCAGATACGGCTCGGTCTGCAAAAATTCGCCCAGGCGGACGCGTGGCCCGGCTTCGAGCATGACCCGGACGGTGTTGTCGGGCATCTTGAGGATCTGCATCACCTCCGCAACAACGCCAACCGAGTAAATCTCCTCCGGCTCCGGGTCCTCGGACAGAAGCTGCTTCTGGGCGGCGAGCAGGATATAGCGATGCGGCGTCTCGGTCGCCGCGTCCACCGCTTTCACCGAACGGTCCCGCCCGACAAAAAGCGGGAAGATCTGGTGGGGAAAGTAGACGCTGTCGCGGATCGGGACCAGCGGTAGAACCTCGGGGATCTCCACCGCCGCATTATTTTCGCCGAGGGAGGCGCTGTCCGGGCCGGATGATTCCGGTGCGGTCGGCGCGACAAGCTCCAGTTCCAGCAGTGCCATCTCATCGGCGGCAGTATCAGAGGCGACGGGCGATCTCTTGCGAGGGGAACGAGGGGGCATAAGTGACGCAGCTCTCCAGAAAGTGGGGCGGCGAGGCGGGGACGCCTCACCGGTTACTGACACTTATCTTACGTCAAAGCCACCCTGCCCGCCAAGCCGCGACGATTCCGCGTTCAGATCGGATCCAGACGTGAGAGCCAGACGGGTGCCATAACTCCGCCGCGTGGTGCGAGGACCACGCGGCGGGGTTTTGATTTTCCGCAGCGACACCGAGTGACGGGCCTAGGGTTCGACGCTGAAGCGGTAGATGACGGGCCGACTATAGACAGGCTGCGTCTGGCCGGGCAAGTATGCGGATACGACGGCGACGACACGATAGAAGCCGGGCTTGGTGAATGCCCAGTTCAGGTGCAGGTCTTCCCGCTCTTTGACCCAGACAGCATCATTCTGATCAATGCCGTCCGCGTTGCTGAACCAGGTCGTGACCTTCCCGAAGGATCCCAGGGTATAGGCTGAAAAAGCACCTGGCCCCTTCACCGCAAGGAGCCGCCACTTCACCCAGGGGGCGGTTCCTTTCACCCGCCCGCCGGACTCCGTGGTCACATCGTACGAGGAGAACGTTCCCCCTACCTGGTCCTCATTAGAAACCGCGAGGTAAAGCAGGCCCGCCCGCTGAAACTGCGGCAAAATGGAGATTGTCTCCCCGGCAGGGACCCCCAGAAAGTCAAACTGGGTACCGGCGGGCCGAGCAACCTTTGCCGCGGGCGCCACTTTCAACACGGCCTGCCACGGTGCATACTCGGTATCCGTCGTCAGATCCGCAATAAAGTGCTCCCAGGTACCGCCGGTATAAGCCGCCCCAAGTTCCGCGCTGGTCTCCAGCGTGGTTCGCGGAAACGAGCGGTCTTGCTGCGGGGCGAGTCGCCGATTCTGATGCCAGGGTGCACGATGCCGGATTTCGGACGGAGCTGGGCCTTCATCTTCGCCGGTCGCGGGCGGCGCGGAATCCGGCGCGGCAATGGCGGCGGAGGCAAGAAGCAGCGGCAGTGTGAGCAAGGCCGATCGTCGAGTCAAGAAGTTCATACTATCTCCTGTTAAGCGTTACGTAAAAGCGAACCATGTCGAAACCAATCGCCCAGCCGCTAGGGCAGGACGGTGAAGTTGTAGGTCACCGGGTCGCTGGTCGTGAGGGCGCCGCCAACAAAGCCGGATGCCTTGAGGGTTACTTCGTAGGTTCCCGGCTTGCTGAACCCCCAGTTGAAGTGGATATGGCTGCCTTCGTTGATCCAGATCGCATCGGTTTTTGCCGGGTCGCTTCCCGGCGCGGTCCCGTCAGAGATACCGTCCGAGGTCGTCATCCACACCACCGGGCTGCCCGAAGTGTCCGACCCCCAGAGCGAGAAGTTGCTGCCCGCGGGGCCGCTGATACTGACAAGCTGCACCTTGACCCAGGGCAGGGCGCCGACCCGTCCGCCAGACTCTGCGGTGGCGTCGTAGGATCCGAAGGTACCACTGGGTGTCCCCTCGACATTCGTGCCTAGGTAAAGCAGATTGGCATTTTCGCGGAATGTAGGAAGGACGGACAGCGTCTCTCCAGCCGCCAGTCCCAGAAAGTCCCATTCGGCTCCGGCGGGGCGAGTTACCTGCGCCTCCGGGTTGATCTGAAGCAGTGCTTGCCCGGGCAGGTAGTCGGTCCCGTTGTCTTTATCCTCCACTCCCAGGCTCCAGCCGCCGGAATAGTTGAAAGTCAGATCAACGTGCTCTGTTCCCAGAGTCACTGTTGGCTGTGCATGGGCCGCACGGCTGGGAACCAGGCTGAACACGGAAGCGGTCAGAAGCGCCGCAGCGAGCGTGGGGAGTGTCTTCAGGAGATTCATAATGCAATCCTTTTGCAAATTGATTGTCCGGGCATGAGAAGATCGAGCTGCCGCCGTTTGGCAGCCCGTGGATGACGTTCGTTGTCAGTTTGCGAAGGCGAGGGCCTTCCTGGACTCAACCGATGGGTAGTTTCGTGGCGGGGATAGCCTCCTTTCCTTCCAAGGAATCAGGGAGGTCCGCCTCATCATTGAAAGCGGACAGAAGAGTATGGGCAAGCATCAGGAGGCGGCGGGCTTCTGTATGTCAATCCTCTGGTCGAAATACGCCTTGATCTGAAGCGGTTTCAAGGACCTCACGTGACTATCGAGGTAAAGGTAATTCGCGGAACCATCTCGCAATCGCTGCTCTTTGTCATATTTAACGCCGAACTTGGGGATAAGTGAGGCCCCCACCTTATGCCGCGCGGGATCAACATCCACCAGAAACTCACTCCAGATCGCAAGCCATTCATGGGTGTGGTCATTGGACCATTGATCGTTATTTCTTCCATCCTGGCTGATGAACTCCACAAAGGTCAGCATCTCCGAGGGGCGTGGCACCGTTTCGAGAAACAGCGCCGGAGATCGCACCTGACCAAAGGAGCCATAAACTGGTATGGAGCTTACATAAGAATTCATTACATAGCTTGAACCGCCGGTGGCTTTGAGTCGTTCACTGTTTCTCGGATCGGTCGGGCAAACAAGAACCTCACGCGATTTCAAGTAGCCGTCGAGGGTCACCCTCCAGCTTAACTTGGAATCCGCGTAAGCTGGAGATGGATAGTGGGAGTTGAACGGAAAGGCGCCATCGTTGTCGTCCGTATACAAGAGGAACGCGGTGCCCAGCTGCCTCATGTTGCTGACACAGGTGATCTGATGGCCCCTGACACGTGCACTGGCGAAGACCGGGAACAAGATCGCGGCGAGAATGGCGATTATCGCGATCACTACAAGAAGCTCAATCAAGGTGAAGCCACCCCGGCGACGCTTGGCGGAAACAGGGTGCGGAGGGAAAGCGGAACTCATGGAAAAACTCCTCTATGGTTTCTGTGAGTGCAGATGCTGGCAATCGCAGATGGCTGCAAAGTTGTCTCCACTGACTGAATAGAGAACACGGATGTCCGGCGAAATCCGACACTTTATTCGTGGTTGTCGAAAATTTTTTGTACGGGTCGCCGCAGATAATCCTGGAGTTCAGCCGCGCTGATGCCTTCCGCTTCCAATAGCTGCCTCAGCCGCTTTCGGGCGCGGATCAGGCGTTGCTCTACGGTGTTAGGCTTTTCCCCAAGGGCTTCCGCAAGATCATGGACGCTCATCTCATCCTCCAGGTAAGCGATGAGAAGCGCGTTCGATGCCGGGGGCAGCCGCTGAAAGAAGGGAGAAAGAGTCTGCCACAGCGCGCGCCGGAGCGTTTCCTGCTCTGGCAGCGGTGTCACAGGGTTGGTTTCCGTGGGCGGCGGAGTCTCCTCGTATTTCTGGCGGGTGGCGCGTGCCCGCACGGTGTTCTTGACGTGATTGGAGGCGCTGCGCCGCCGAAGCGCGGTCGGTACCTCGGCAACCGTTTGCGCGTCTCCGTAGATCTGGATCTGTCGCAGCAGGAACTCCATGGCGCAGTCTTCACAATCCGCTGGGCACAGGCCCATCTGCGCCGCAAAATAGTGCGCCGTGCGCAGCGCAGGGCCGTACACAGGGTCCTGGTACAAACTGCCCATCCCCTTTGGCCGATGGCGCATAGTGTGTCTCCTGATTTCTCCGAGCGGGATCAGTATTTTGCGTTTTCCGACAAACACATCCCGGTGCCATCATCGAGCCAATCTCTCACCAGTGCCGCCGCGCCCGGCTTACCGTCGCCGATATATGTTGCACGGCGCACCTTGTAGGCTGCGAGGATCTTCCCTGCTTTCGCGCGAAGCTCCTGGTCCTCTGGCGTAGGCCCACTGTTCTTTGGCACGGCGTAGACAAAACGTCCGGTCGGGCTGGCGAACGTCGCGATCTGAAAGAAATCGCGCGGCACCAGTTTTTTAGTTTTGGCCTGCTGGTCGGTCGAGGCAACAAAGAAGTCTACTGCTCGCTTGGGGTATCCGTATAGATAACCCAGCCCCCGGTTCCGCGCCGACGAGGGGTCGTTCTCCAGCGTGATCGCGATCGAAAGCGGCTCCGTGTTCGGCGTGATTCCGTAGCCGCCGAAGAAGACCGGGTACGTGGCAACCATCTTCTCGACTGTGGGGCGATGAAAGAAGACCGCCTCAAAACTGCGGGTGTTTTTGTAGATGCTATGAAACGGCAGTATCTCGGCGTAGTATGCATCCCCGCAGCGAAAGGTCGCCAGAATGCGCCGGGTCTCATCCAGCAGTTCGGTTTTCGGTTCTGTCACCGTGATCTGATACGACCCATAGCCGCTGCTCATCGGCTTCATACCACCGATCACGGTATACAGACCCTCGCCATCCAGCAGTCGCAAAAGCAGCGTTTCCGCCCGTGCCCGAAGCGGCGTGGGCAACCTCTCCAGCGGAAAACACTCCGCTCGTGGCACCCCCCGCGCGGAAAGCGAGACCGCGGGCGCGGTCACGCTCTGTGGTGGCGGCGCGGGGGCCTCCTGAGCCAGTGCCAGGGGGTATCCCTGCGGTGCAGAAGCCGCGATCAAAGCGATCAAAGGCAACCCGAAAACACGAATCGGCGAAAAAGGCATGGTCAGATCCCCGTGGTTTTGTCGAGGGCAAAATAGTAGTTGTACATTGGCAACTGGGGATCGGCCTCCGTGATCGTTGCGGGGAGTGAGACAGGGCTGAGTTCACCGATAAACTTGGCACGCCGCAGGTCATTGTTCGCGGATGATCCCACCGGGCGGTACTGAGGTCGAACCGAGGAGACGTGTCCATCGAACCAGAGAGCGCAGGCGACATTCCCGCCATGCCGCGCATGGAGGCGCGGGGAGCTTACTCCCTGGGGGGCACCGGAATTGTCGGCAAAAACGGCGCTGGGAGACCAGGGCGGACGGACCGGACTCCAGGGAGCGGCAAGGAAAAACGAGCGGCTCAGACTGCCGGGACTGACCGCGTTGACCGCATCGGCCATAACCATCGTGCTGGCGGGTTCCTGAACCTCCGATAGGCTCAGTGGCAGGAGTGGCATTCGAACGGTTCCGACAAAGTAATCCTGTCGGAAAGCCACTTGATTGGTGCCATAAGCGGGTACCAGATTGCCGTTGACCCATCCGGCGGCGAAAGAGGAGGGCAGATCGCTGGCGCTGGGGTCGTCCTGAATGTCCGCGTTCTTCATATAGGGCTGGATCAAGCCGTTTTCCCTCCGGTAAACGAATGCGGGAGGCGCTGAGGGGTTTGGTGTCGTCTCGCCGTGCCACCACACGGTCCCTCCACCGACGCGCGGCACGAGATAGGGAACCATCGCCTCATCGTAGTCCTGGACGTACTGCAGAATACCCAGACCGATCTGCCGAAGATTTGACAGGTTTTGCGTCTGCCTCGCCTTCGCCCGCGCCTGGGCGAAGACCGGAAACAGGATGGCGGCGAGAATCGCGATAATGGCGATCACAACAAGCAGCTCAATCAAGGTGAAGCCAGGAAGCTTCTGATGCCGAACGGGGGGGCGGGGAACCTGCAGCCGAAACACGGGCATAGATAAACTCCTAAAAAACGATCCAGGTGATAAAGCCAGACATCCAGCATCCCAATTCGTGGAATGCCGTCGGAAGTATAGCATACCGCTCCGATTTATGCAATAAGGTTGCAATACATGCTGGGATCTACAGGGTTGCCAGGGCGATCAAGACTACAACACCAATGGCAAGCCCGATCACCATGAGGTAGGTCGTCACCAGGAGGTTGCTTTTGATCAGTGTCTTGAAGATCCCCTGACCGTAAACGGAGCGCAGCGCGACAAATCCGTAGAGGGCGAAGCCGAGCCACGAAGTCACCGCCAGCACCTTGAGCAGAGGGCGGTATCCGACCGCGGTCACAACCTGGGGAATATCCAGGATGATATCCAGCCCGCAGACGATGAAAAACAGGGTGTGGATGTGCAGGGCAAAGATCAGGTGCTCGATATACAGACGCCGGGTTCTCAGATACAGCAGTTTCAGCAGCAGCGCGAAGACCGGAAGCAGAAAGAACATCGTGTTGGGCGCGTACCGCATCATGCCGTTCAAAAGGCCCCTCTCCAGGGCGCGCGAATCGGTCGCCTCCAACTGCTTCAGGTGGATGACCCGCTCAGCGATCCGATGGGTGACCAGGCCGTTGCGTTTTTCGGGTGGCAGCGCTTTTTGCTGCCGCTCATACTCCTCTTTCGTGGAGGGAAGAGAGTCCAGATTGATCTCATCCGAGCCGAAGGAGATGAGCGATTCTTTGGAAGAACCCGCGTCCTGTTTGGCGGTGCCTTTTGACTTACGGTCGCTGCCAAGGTCAATCTTGAAGACCGCCCTGCTCGCCGTCTTCGCGGATGCTTTCTGAGCATCGGCGGATGCTTTCTGAGCATCGCGGGGACCGCCGATGGTCTGCCCCTCCTTGAATCCGTTGCCGAACTCCTGCAGGGTGGGATCGCTTCGCCAGGAAATCAGCGTGAAGAACAGAGCGGCCACGACCAGATACATCTTGAACGGGGAGAGGTAGCGGACCCGCCGACCGTTGAGGTACTCGCGCGTCAGGAAGCCGGGCTTGAAAAGAAGGGGGCCGAGCGTCTTGACCAGCTTGGAATCCACCTGGACAATCTCGCGCCAGCCCTCGCGCAGCAGGTCCCCAAAGGCGATCCGCGAACTGCCGACATCCTGACCGCACTGCGCGCAGTAACGACCGCTGATCGGCTGCCCGCAGTTGAGACAGGGGGTCGTCTCGGCGACGGCCGTGGCCTCCGCTCCGCGTTCCGTACGGGAGGTCAAAGGACGAGACTGAAAGAACTTAACCGTCAAACGGTTCTCCTTAGCTGGCGCGGCGCAGTTCCTCGAAGGAGACGATCTCCGGCTCGCTGCGCTCCCGGACCGTTTCGCCGGAGATGATACAGGCGCTGACATTGCGAGCGGTGGGAATATCATACATGATATTCAGCATGACTTCCTCCATGATCGTTCGAAGCGCGCGCGCTCCGGTCCCGCGCTGGATCGCTTCACGCGCGATCTCCTGCAGTGCATCCGCGGTGAACTCAAGCGTGACGCCGTCGTACTCGAAATACTTTTTGAACTGCTTGGTCAGGGCGTTCTTCGGCTCGGAAAGGATCTGCAGCAGAGCCGCCTCGTCGAGCGGGGTAAGGGTTGCGACCACCGGCAGGCGTCCGATAAACTCCGGGATCAGGCCAAATTTCATCAGGTCTTCGGGCAGAACATGGGAAAACAGTTCCGTCTTGGCGACTCGGCCCGGCGTATCCGGGCGTTCGACACTGGCCCGAAAGCCCATGGTCTGCTGGTTCATGCGTCGCTCGATGATCGGGGTCAGACCATCGAACGCGCCGCCACAGATAAAGAGGATGTTGGTCGTGTCAATCTGCACGTAATCCTGCTGGGGGTGTTTCCGCCCGCCCTGCGGCGGGATATTAGCGACCGTCCCCTCCAGGATTTTGAGGAGGGCCTGCTGGACACCCTCGCCCGAAACATCGCGTGTGATGGAGGGGGATTCGGACTTACGGGCGATCTTGTCAATCTCGTCAATGTAGATGATGCCGCGCTGCGCGCTCTTGATGACATTGGGCAATGTGTCCCTGTTGTCGGCGGCCTGCACCAGCTTGAGAAGGATATTCTCGACATCCTCGCCGACATAGCCCGCCTCGGTCAGGCTGGTCGCATCCGCGATCGCGAAGGGAACGTTGAGAATCCGGGCGAGGGTCTGCGCCAGGAGCGTTTTGCCGGACCCCGTGGGGCCGACCAGCAGAATATTCGACTTCTGCAGCTCAACATCGGAGGGGGGGGCGTTGACGCGCTTGAAGTGGTTATAGACGGCGACAGACAGGGCGCGCTTGGCCTGCTCCTGCCCGACCACGTACTGAGTGAGGGTCCGGTGGATGTCACGGGGTTTGGGGACCTGCCCGATAGGGGTCAGAGGTCCGCTCCCCGATGCGGCGTTTTCGCCCCGCACGATGTCGTTGCAAAGCTCGACACAGTCGAGGCAGACGCCTCCATGCACTCCCAAAATGAGCTTTTTGACCTGCTCGCGGCTTTTGCCGCAAAGCACGCACCGACTGTCGTTTCGGTCGTACCCGCCGAGCCGCGCCATCCACGATCCTCCCGAAGACCAAAATTGGGCAGGGAGCGGCACAATCGCCGCTCCCGGAATCTGCTTTACAGAAGCTTGCTGCTGTCTCGAACGAGGACCTCGTCAATCAGGCCGTAGCCGACGGCCTCCTGCGACGACATAAAGTAGTCGCGCTGGATGTCGGCCTTCAAGCGGTCGAAGTCCTGCCCGGTGTGTTCCTGCAAGATACGGGCCAGAAGCTCGTTGTACTTCAGAATCTCCCGTGCCTGGATGTCAATATCAATTGCGGTCCCTTGAAAACCGGCGCTCACCTGATGGATCATCATGCGCGCATGCGGCAGAGCGTATCGTTTCCCCTTTGCGCCGCCGGCCAGAAGCACGGCGCCCATCGAGGCTGCCTGACCGACACAGATAGTGGCAACATCCGGCTTGATGAACTGCATCGTGTCGTACATCGCAAGACCGGCGGTGACCGATCCGCCCGGAGAGTTGATATACATTTCGATGTCGCGGTCCGGGTCCTGCTTAGCAAGGAACAGGAGCTGCGCGATCACCAGGTTTGCCATGTGATCATCTACCTGCTCGCCGATAAAAAGAATCCGGTCCTTCAGGAGGCGCGAGTAGATATCGTAGGATCGCTCACCGCGCGCGTCCTGTTCCACGACCATCGGGATAAGAGGCATGATAATTAATTCTCCTTGCTGGTTCAAAACTCCTGCCGAAGCGGGCAGGACAAACGATCAAGCGGAAAGGAAGGTGCAAAAGACCCCGGCCTGCGGCGGGCCGGGGTCTTCATAGCCATCCGAAAAACAGCGAAACGCCTACTCTGTAGACACCGCCACCGCCTCCGTGGGTTCCGCTTCTGTTTCGTCGGTCTTCTTCGCGCTCGGTTGCTTCCTTGCGCCCTGCTTCTTCGCGCCTTCCGCTTCCGCGGCCACCTCGGTCGCGGATGCGAGGTCCTGTATCTGGGTCGCCTCGGCCTCGCCACCGGCGGTCGCCGCAAGCTCCTCCGTGGTGACGAACTTATCCGTCACGGTGGAAAGGCCCTTGAGATGTGCGAGGATCTTTCGCGTGAGCGCCTGATCGCGGATCTGCCCCAGCTGATCATTCTTTTCGGCGAAGGCGCGCACGGCGGCGGGGCTGACGCGGGCGCGCTCTGCGCGCTCGGCGATCACCGCATCCACATCGGCGTCCTCGACCGAGATCGCATCGGTGCGGGCGACCTCGGACAGCGCCAGCGAATTTCGGATACGGACATCTGCCCCTGCGGCAATCTCCTTCTCCAGCTGTTCCCGCGTCTTGCCGGTCTCATCGAGATAGTTCTCCAGAGTGATCTTATCCCGCTCCAGACGCTCGCTGATCTGCTGGGCATCGGCTTGCATCTCCGCGCGCAGCAGGACATCGGGGAAGAAGATCTGGCTGGTTTTGACGACTTCGCCGACCAACCGGAACTCCAACTCGTTGTCCGCCATCTCATCGGCGGCCTTTTCCAGATTCTCGCGGATCGAGTTCTTCAGCTCCTCGACCGTTTTCGCCGTGGGGTGGATCTTCTGCACCAGCTCGTCGTTTAGCTCTGGCAGCACCTTCGCCCGGACCTCCTTGACCGAGACGGTGAACGTCGCGCGCTTGCCTCGCAGGTTCTCGTCCGCGAACTCCTCCGGATAGAGTGCATCCACGGTTTTGGTCTCGCCGATCGCCATGCCGACCAGGGCAGCATCGAAGTCGGGAATGTTCTTGCCGATCTCGATCACCGTGTCGCGCGGCTCGGCAAGGTCCGGGATCTCTTGACCCTCGACCTCAGCCGTCAATCCCGCGAGAAGGATGTCACCGGTCTGGGCGGTGCGGTCGCTGATCTCTGGATACTCCGCCTGACGGGTAAGTATCTCTTCGATCTGCTTTTCCACATCCTCGTCCGTCACCTGAAGGCGGCGGCGCTCCAGCGCAAGGCCCTTGTAGAGGCCAAGAGTCACCACGGGCCGCAGCGGAACAAAGGCCTTGAAGACGAACGGACCTTCGTCCTCCATCTCGACCATCTCCAGTTCCGCTTCGGCAAACGGCTCGATCTTGCTCTCCTCAACGGCCTCTTTGTAGGCAGGCTCTACGAGAAGTTCGGCGGCCCGCTGCTTGATGCGGCTGGGGTCAACATAGGCGCGGGCCATCTGCGCGGGGACCTTGCCCTTGCGAAAGCCCGGGACCTGGACACTCTGGGCGAACTGGCGAAACGCTTTTTCCTTGGCAGCCTCGACCTTCTCCGCTTCGACGGAGATGGTGAGGGCCATCTTGCAGGGGTCAATCTGCTCGGTAGTCACCTGCATCGGTGGAATTTTACTCCTGGTTATTTAATGGATTCTGGTGCTGCAAAACGTGTGGGATCTTTGGACTTCATGGGGTCTATGGGTCGTAGGTTGTCGTAGGTTGTGGGTTACAGGCTGGAAGATTGTTTCATCCGGGGCCGGTCAACAAAAAAGGATACTGGAGGAGGTCTTCCGAAGAAGTCCCATCCTTCCAGTATCCTGCGTTGGCTGCCGCATCGAGAATGGGCTGTAAGAGCGGGAAACGAGATTCGAACTCGCGACCCCTTCCTTGGCAAGGAAGTGCTCTACCACTGAGCTATTCCCGCGTATGCTGTTGAGAGTGGTGGGCAAGAGGGGACTTGAACCCCTACGCCTTTCGGCACTAGTTCCTAAGACTAGCGTGTCTGCCATTTCACCACTCGCCCATCCCGGTCGGCTGACGAACCGTATCTTAGCATGGCTTCCCTTTCCTGTCAAGGGAGAACCGCAATTTTCCAGGAGGGCTCTGGCCTCCCAGGGGGAAGGAGATCGCGTGCGCCAGGGCGAATTTACCGAGGAAGATTCATGGCAAATCGGACGCCTCTACCCTTTGACTCGACCGCTGACCGCCGGACCTCACCGCTGAGTGTCGGAGAGTCCGCGCCGGATTTCGACCTCCCGGACACAGTGTGTGGCAGCACCATCCGCCTTTCCGGTCTGCAAGGGGAAAGCGTCCTTCTGGTTTTTTTCCGGGGGACCTGGTGCCCGTACTGCCGGAAACAAATGGATGTTCTGACGACCAGTCAGCCCCGCCTGATTGCCGCCGGTATCCAGACCCTGGGAATCGTCTGCCAGAGCGCCGGTTCGGTGGAGCGTTACCTGCGCGACCACCCAATCCCCTTTCCCCTGCTCGTGGATGAGACACGAGCCGCCGCTAAGCAGTACGGCGTCCACTACTGGCTGTCGCGCGAGGGGTTCAATCTCGCGAACCCTTCGCTCTTCATTCTGGACCGCGAGCATCGCATTCTCTTTGCCTATCGGGGGAAAAACATGAGTGATCTGCCGGTCGCCGCAGTCCTGGATAAGTTCGTGGGGCTTCTAGAGGACCCCTCATGCCGCGAGTAAGTGGGGGAGCGATGAAACGAAAACCAGGGGATCAGGGCGCGGACTCGCTGCCTGACGCGCTGGCGCGGCCCGCGCTGAAGTACATCTGCACCCCTTTGGAGGCGATCAGGGACCCCGCGATACACTTCACCAGCAAGGCGAGCAGCTGTTTTAGATAATCCGCTAGTGACCGCCCGATCTCCAGTGCCGCCGACGGGGCCGCGGCGGCGCTTCCACTTGCAGCTTTCGCGGCGGATGCCACCGGCACCTGCGGCGGCGGCTGGCTGAAAAGGAGGTTCGAAGACCAGAAGACATAGCCGAGCAGGGCGATTCCTGCCAGAAAGACAAGTATCCCCAGGACTCGGGCCGTCATGTTGTCTGCGGTTGGTGTGGGACGTTGAGGTTTCGCGTTGGACAAAGCGGTGGTTGGAGAAGCCTCGGCGTGGTTCGTTGAGGTTGCCATGGTGACGGTAACGCGGGGAACGAGTGTTTCGTGACCGGCTGCCATCGGCGGGTTGAGCCGGAGCGTACAGCGGCATCGTAGCATGGACTTTTTTCCCTGTCAAGCAAGGAAGTGCCTGTCCGCGATACGCACGATGTCCTGCAATAATCGCGTCAGGGTCGCTTTTCAGAGCGAGGGCGGCGTCCCGCGAGAACGCGAACATCCTCCGTCAGCATCTCACGAAGCCGCTTGAGCGCGCGCTGCTGCAGCCGGGAAACGTGCATCTGGGAGATATTCAGCTTGCTGGCGATCTTTGCCTGACTCATATCGTCAAAGAAGCGCAGCGAGATCACCTCGCGCTCGCGAGGGTTCAGCGATTCCAGCGCGTTTCGCAGGTCCCCGAAGTTTTCAAACTCCAGCAGGGTCTTGTCTTTGCGACCGATCAGATCCAGCAGCGAGGTGGAGTCCGCGGCGGAATGACCGTCGAGGTGGGTGTCCAGGGAAAGAAGGTTCAGCGCCTCTCTGGATTCCATCGCCTCGGCGACCTCTTCCTCGGTAAGCTGCAGGAACTCCGCGAGCTCAGAGACCGTGGGAGAGCGTCCAAGCTCCGGGGTTAGGGCCTGTGTGGCGCGGCGGGTTGCCTGCTGGAGTTCCTGCAGCCAGCGCGGCATCTTGATGCCCGACGTCTTATCCCGGAAGTGGCGCTTGATCTCTCCAAGGATGGTGGGAGTGGCGTAAGTCGAAAACCGGGTGCCCTGGGACGGGTTGTAGCGGTCCAGCGCGTTGATCAGCCCGATGTTCCCGACCTGAATCAGATCCTCCAGAGACTCCCCGGCCCCCATAAATCGTGAAGCGATGGAGCGGACCAGGCGCTGATGATGGAGCACCAATACCTCCCGAAGGCGGGTTTCGCGGGACAATGCGTACTCCACCGACATCCGCTCCAGCTCGCCTGGAGCGAGCGGCGGTATCTCCACCTGCAGGGGGGTGGTAAGGGCGGGGATTGTTTTATCCGTGGAGCGTGCAGTTGCCATAAGCGATAGTGAGTTCGCCCGCCACGCGCCGTTTCCCGAAAAACGACCGCGGTGACGGCGAGCCTCCTCTGGAACGGTTCTGTCAGCGAGCAATGATGGCATCTAACCCTTTTATGCCGCCTTTGCGGATACCTCTATAACAACGCTGTCCTAACCAGGAGTATGACAGCGTTCGAACCGTAGATGTTTCGCAAAGCCGCTATCTGTTAGCTATCTCACACGAGGGCAAGGAAAGAGACGCCTCCTTGGTTCCTTGATTGCCGGTATTCTACCCTGACTTCCTGATTGTCGGCAGAAGTCAGGGCAAAATGCGGACATTTAACCACCGGGCATGGTGGGGAACGAAACTAAGTCCCGTCACGCTCCGAAGAATGACCGGGAAACGCTTTCGATGCGGGGTCAATGAAGGTCTTTGCAAAGTTGGCCGCAGTGCCCGCTTCCCCGACACCAGTCGCGATCAACTTCAGTTTGCCATGGTAGGTGCAGATGTCCCCGGCGGCATAGACTCCGGGAATATTCGTCTGCATCGTGGAGTCCACCTGAATGGCGTTCTTCAGGATTTCAAGCCCCCACTCCTTGATCGGCCCCAGATTCGTCAGGAAACCGATATTGAGCAGAAGGTTGTCGCACTCGATGACCTGCTCTTCCCCCGAACGGTTGTCGAAAACCGTGACGGCCTCCAAATGGTCTTCGCCATGAACCGCTTTCAGCTCATAAAAGCAGCGAACCTCCACCGAGGACGCCATTACCTTGCTGACCGTGTCTTCATGGGCGCGGAACCGATCTGAGCGATGGATCTGCAGAACGGACTGTGCCTTGTCGGAGAGCGCAAGCGCCCAGTCGAAGGCGGAGTCGCCGCCACCAACAATCACCACGCGCCGATTGGTCAGCGCGCTAAGGTCCGTCACAAAGTACTGAATCCCCTTACTGACCAGATCGTCAATGCGCGCCACGTCCATTTTTCGAGGCAGAAACGCCCCGACACCCGCCGCGATCAAAACGGTGCGCGTTTTGTGGACCGCCTTGTCGGTCGTCAGGGTGATGGTGCCGCTGCCGTTCCGCTCCAGTGTCTGTACCTTCTCCTCAAGGCAAATCTCCGGCGCGTACTGCAGTGCCTGATCTGAGAACTTCTGAACCAGGTCTTTCGCCAGAATGCGGGGAAATCCGCCAACATCGTAGATGTACTTTTCCGGGTAAAGCGCGGAAAGCTGCCCGCCAAGCTGCCCCAAAGAGTCAATGATCTTGATTTTCATCTGACGCAACCCGGCATAGAACGCCCCGTAAAGACCGGTCGGGCCGCCACCGATGATCGTCAGATCGTAGATGTCGGTGTCCGACCCTTTGAGCGCCCCTGGTCTTGTCATGTTGAGTGTGTCCGTCATTCCGCATACTTTCTATTCGACCGCGCAGGGGTGCGCGGGGGACCGCAAAGACAAAAATAGCCGCAAAGCCCCGTGTTCGGACTTCGCAGCAACGCCTCTCATTATAAGGGCTAATGTCTCCATCTGTCAATCTTTCCTGCCAGTAGATGGGGCAAAAGCCAGCGGATTACAGATAGAATCGGACCATTTGCCGCCAGTATCGGGGGCGGTGTGCCTCGCCGCCCCAAACAAAAAGCGCGTGCGGAATCGCTTTGTCCGTCAGGACGCCGGAAAACTCCCGGTTGTTTTGAAGAAAGGCGTCCTCCTCGCCAATGGCAAGAATGATCTCCATCCGACGCAGTTTGTCCAGAAGCTGTGGGTCTTCGATACGCGGCACGAAGTAGCTGGGATTATTGTAGTAGATCTGGTCGTCGTAGTGACCATCAAACAAGTCGCGAAACGTCCCGACATTCACCGTCAGGTCGTATCTGCCAGAAAGCGCGACGACTTTGCCGAACTGGTCCGGATGGCGAAAAGCGATGTTTACCGCGTGGTAGGCCCCCAGACTGCACCCGTGCGCGATCACAAAGGAGCCGGGGTTCTGTCTCTCCGTGAAAGGCAGAACCTCTTCCAGAATGTAGGACTCATAGTTCTCGTGCCCTTTCATTCGGTCTGGGGCAGCCATCCAATCCGCATACAGGCTGTTTCGGTCGTTGCTGTCCACGCAGATAAGCTGGAGATACCCCTCGCGGATCTTATCCGCCAGGGCGCGCACCATGCCCCAGTTTTCGTAGTCGAAGAACCGCCCGTCACGGGTGGGGAAGACGATCACCCGTGCGCCGCGATCCCCGAAAACAAGCAGTTCCATCTCGCGGCCTAAGTGCCCGCTATTCCACTTATGGTAGGCGCGAGTGTGCGACAAGGGGTTCTCCTAGACAAGACGAGAAAGGTGGCAGCGGAGCACCTGCGCCCAGAGCGCGTAGCCCTCGTAGGAGAGATGCAGGCCATCGTCGGCGAAGAGTTCGGGGCGGGGCAGCCCGCTGTTCTGCAGCATCGGGGTCGCCACATCTATATAGAAACTCTGCGGACGGGTTGCCAGGATCCGCCGCGCCCCGTCGTTCACCGCGTGGATCCGGTCCAGTATCCCGAAACGCTGGATGCTTGGCTTCACCGAAATAAAACCGAACGGAACGCTTGCCAGCCGGTCCGCGATCTTGTGGTGCAGCTCCGCAAGGGAACCGAGAACCGCGTCGGGCATCTGCCCATCGCCAAGATCGTTATCCCCTGCGTAGAAGACGAGGGACCGTGGCAGGACCGGCAGCACCAGCCGCTCGAAGTAGTGCGTGCAGGCCGCGAGGGTCGAGCCGCCGAACCCCGCATTGACTACGGGAAGCCCCGGCAGATCCCGTCCCAGCGTCTCCCAGAGCCGAATGGACGAAGAGCCATAGAAAAGCATTGGTCGCTTCGCTGTTTCTTCGCTTAGCCTCTGAACTAGCCCCTGAACCTCGCCTTCACACCAGTCAAAAATCGCCGTGATCCTCTCCGTCTGCTCGGTTCCTGCCCCAGTCCGCGAACATTATAACATCGTACGCGGCGTCTGGGGGGGAAACGGCCCCGTCCGACCCGCTCAGACGATCTCCCGGGAAACAGCGACTATGGATGGAGTGGAGTGGGGGGGACCGATCTGGAAGCCGAGGCGTGCGCAGACGGACTGCATCGGCAGGTTCTCCGCCAGCACGTCCGCATGGATACGCCTCAGCCCCTCGCTTTTGGCGATCTCCACGAGTCGGGCCAGCAGCAGCGTTCCCAGCCCCTGATTCTGGAACTCATCGCTGACCAGAAGCGTGAAGCGGGCGTCCTGATCGCTTCCGACCGCCGCGATGCCTCCGCGGACCCGCGACAGGCGCGCAACCGCGATCAGACGCGCACCGGCTACTGCCACCAGGGCGATCTCACGGTCGTAATCGGTAAAGGCGATGCGCTGGAGCCGCTCATGGGCGACCCGCTGATCCAGGGCGAGCGGTTCATAGTAGCGCAGAGCGACGCTGCGCTCGGAGAGCGTCTGGTGAAAGGCGACCAGGGCGGGTTCGTCCTCCGGGCGAATGGGCCGCACGTCCACGGCAGTGCCGTCGCGCAGGCTTGCCGCGCCGACATACTGGGTCGGATAGGGCCGGATGGCGGGTCGGGGCAGATCCTCCTCCGGAATCTCCCGGTCGTAGAGCACGATGCGCGCATCGAGCGCGATCATCCGGTCCGGGGACACGAGCAGGGGATTGATGTCAATCTCTTTGATTAGCGGCTGCTCTACCACCAGCTGACTGAATCGCACCAGCACCTGCTCCAGAGCCGCGATGTCCACGGGGGGGCGTCCGCGTACCCCCTGCAGTGCGGTGAAGATCTTGGTCCGCTCCATCAAGCGCTGTGCGAGCGTCGAACTGAGCGGCGGCAGCGCGAGTGCCCGGTCCTTGTAAACCTCGACAAGCTGACCGCCGGTCCCGAACAGGATCACCGGTCCGAACTGGGGGTCGGGGCTGGCCCCCAGTATGATCTCGTAGCCCTCCAGCCGGACCATCGGCTGGACAGTGACGCCCAGGAAGTCGGCGGCGGTGACGCCCTGCCCGATGCGGTCGAAGGCAGCCCGGACGGCGTCGGCATCCGGAAGGTTTAGCTGCACGCCGCCGACATCGGTCTTATGGGTAACCGTCTCGCTGTGCAGCTTCAGCACCGAAGGGTAGCCCATGCGCTCCGCGAATGCGACGGCGGAGTCGGGGTCCGCGGCGATGTGGGTCTCGACCGTGGGGATGTTGTAGGCGGTCAAGATCTGCTTGGATTCGGCTTCCGTGAGCAGGACGCGATCTCTCGCCCGGACCTCGCGCAGAAGCTGCGTGGCGGCGGGGGCATCCACGGGACCCGCTTCCGCGAGGGTCGGAGTTTCGTAAAGGGACCGCAGGTTCTGCGTGTACCGCCACAAGGTGTTGAAGACATCGGCGGCGGTATCGGGATAGGGGAAGGTCGGGATTCCGGCATCGGAGAGAATCTGCTCTCCGGCGGCAATGGTCGCACCGCCCATCCATGAGGCGAGAACGGGCTTGCCCAGCGACCGGGCATAGGGGCGCAGGTACTCGGCGGTCCGGGTGGCATCGGTCATCGCCTGTGGGGTGAGGATCACCAGCAGACCATCGGCATTCTCATCTTTGGCGGCGAGTTCGAGCGTTTTGGCGTAGCGGTCGGCTCCGGCGTCCCCCAGCACATCAATCGGGTTATTGTGCGACCAGGCGGCAGGCAGAAAGCCGTTCAGCTCGGCCATGGTGGCATCGCTGATCGGCGTAAGCTGACCGCCGCCGCTGATCAGGGCATCGGTGGCGAGAACGCCCGGTCCGCCCGCATTGGTAACGATAGTCAGGCGGTTGCCCTGGGGAGTTGGCTGCTTGGCAAGCGCTTCGGTCAGCGCGAACACATCGGCGATCGTGTTGACGCGCAGTACCCCGGCCCGCGCAAAGGCGGCATCCAGCACCTCATCGCTTCCGGTCAGCGACCCGGTGTGGGAGGCGGCAGCCTTCGCGCCGACACTGGTCCGGCCCGCTTTGATGACGATGATCGGCTTGGTGAGCGCGACCTCACGGGCGGCGGAAAGAAACGCGCGGGCATCGCCGACCGACTCCATGTAAAGAACGATGCTGGTCGTGCGTGGATCGTTGCCCAGATAGTCAATCAGATCTCCCCAGCCAACATCGAGCATGGAGCCAAGCGAGGCAAACGCGGAAAAACCGATCTGCTCGCGGATCGCATAATCGAGAACTGCGGTGAGCAGGGCGCCCGACTGCGACAGAAACGCGACCTTGCCAGGCCGGGCCATCGCCTGGGCGAAGGTGGCATTCAGACCGGTCAGCGGCGACATCACCCCCAGGCAGTTCGGCCCGATGATGCGCATCCCGCCGCTTCGGGCGGCCTCCAGGACGCGCCGCTCCAACTCGATCCCTTCGGCACCTGTCTCCTTGAAGCCCGCTGAAATCACGATCGCCCCTTTGATCCCGGCCTGGACACAATCCGCGATGATTCCGGGAACGGTGGGGGCTGGGGTGACGATCACGGCAAGGTCTACCGGTTCTGGAACGTCGGCGACACTCGGATACGCACGAATTCCCAGGACCGACGGACGCTTCGGGTTTATCGGGTAGACAGTGCCCCCGAATGGTGAGGCAATCAGGTTCGTGATCAGCGTTCGACCAACGCTGCCGGGATTCTCGGTCGCGCCGATCACCGCGACACTGCGAGGCGCGAAGAAAACGTCGAGAGCCGAAGTTTGAGTCGCCTGCAGCAGATCGTGGGCGGGGTCGGACTGCCGGGCAGAATGGGCATTGACTGGGGATGAGTTCGTGCGCAGGGTCATGGGGTGGGTATCGCTCCTTCTCCGCAAAGTGTTGTACCCAATCGGCCAACAGAAACGGTGAAAACGCCCGCGCGCGGCGTGGTTTGTTCCCGATTTTTTGAGTGGCTTTATGCAGACCGGGTATAAGCCCTAAAACGAGGATTCCCAGCAGGCTAAGTATGCTGCTAAATGGTGGGGAAACATGACCAAACTGTTAAGGCTAAGACGCTCCAAGGAAGATTCCTCATGATCCTGCGGCTTTCCCTGGACCTTCCAGAGGACGAATCCCTGACGGTCATGGTCCGGCACCTGAGCCGCACTCTGCTCGAAACGCTTCATGTCGCCTCTCAGGACATTGACGACCTGGAGTATGTGATCGGAGAACTGACGGCAAACGCCGTCCGTCACTCAGGGGACGATTTCTACACCATCGGGCTGGACCTCTACAAAGATAAGGCGGTCGTCACAGTGACCGATCGCGGCAAGGGATTCCTCTTCGAGGATCTCCCGCTGCCAGGCTCGTCGCGCCCTGACGAACATGGTGAGGAGCGGTTCGGGGGCTGGGGGCTGCCTCTGGTCCAGAAGCTGGCGGATCGCGTCGAGTTCTTCCGCACGGAGCCACAGGGAACCACGGTTCGTGCGGAGAAGCAGCTTCGCTACGATCTCTGGGGCACTCCGGCGGGCACGCAGGAAACCACCGACGAAACGGACCCGGAGCAAAAGGCGAAACCGTAACCCGCTTTGGGAGGAGAGGCCGATAGGGGTTATAATGGAGTGTCGCGGCGTACTCTAGTGCACCCACGTCATTCATAAAAAGGCCCACGATTGAACTCCAACCCTACCCAGGAACCCCCCACCCTCCCTTCAGCAGCAAAACCGGAAAGCGCGAACAACTCGCTTGGCGATGAAGCGGAACAGTTCCGACTGCTTGTGGAGAACGTCGAGGATTATGCCCTGTTCCTCATGGACGCGGATCGAAAAATCGTCACCTGGAACATCGGTGCGGAGCGCATCCTTGGTTATTCCCAGGAGGAGATTGTCGGCGAATCTGGCCTCGTGATCTTCACCCCCGAAGATATTGCGAACGGCGAGGCGGAGCATGAGATCGAGAGCGCGGCGCGTGAGGGACGTGCGAAGGATGAGCGCTGGCATCTGCGAAAAGACCGCTCCCGCTTCTGGGCAAGCGGGATTTTGACCGCGCTGCGCGACGATGCGGGAGACCTGCGGGGATACTGCAAGATCCTGCGCGACTTTACCGAGCGCCGCAAGTCCGAGGAGGCCCTCCAGGCGGCGTACCAGAAGGAGAAGCGGATCTCGGACACGCTGCAGCGCGCGCTGCTCCTGCCGGTCAAAGAAGACGCCTTTCACGGCGTCTCCGTTGCCAGCCTTTATGCGGCGGCGTGGGAGGAGGCGCTGATCGGGGGCGACTTTTTTGATGCTTTCATGATGAGCGATCATCATCTCGTCCTGGTGGTCGGCGATGCGAGCGGTAAAGGGCTGGAAGCGGCGGTTCGGACTTCCCAGGTGAAAGACGTCATGCGTGCGTTCTTCCGCTCTCCGGAAGGGGTGGACGCCACAAAGACGCTGGCGCGTCTCAACGACTATCTTTGCGAGAGTAAGCGCCTGGATAATCTGCGAGAGGAAGGGTTTGTGGCGCTGGCGCTGGTTCTGTTCGATACGGCAACCGGGATCGCGTCATTCGCGACCGCGGGGGCCGAACCGCCCGTGATCCTGCGTGCCGATGGGACCACGGAGATCATCCCCGTTGGAGGTATCCCGCTTGGGGTCCTGCCCGGACAGGAGTATGAGGCGAAAACCCTTTCCCTTGCTCGGGGTGATATGATCGTGATCGTGACGGACGGCATCACGGAAGCGCGGCGCGGCGATCAGTTCCTGGAGTACCAGGGAATGCTGGACCTTGCCCGGAAGGCGTTTCCCTCCGGTGAGGTCGGCACGGTTGCCAGGGCGATTCTGGAGGGCGCTTATGCCTTCACGGGTGGCTCACTCCAGGACGATGCCTGCCTTCTGCTGACCCGGGTGAACTGACGGACCTTGAACCAGATCCTGGTCTTTGACCTTTTCGTCGGGGTGACCCGGCTGCGCGACGAGTGTCAGCAGGCAAAGGTCATCGCTCAGCTTGCCCCCTGAATACTCCAAAGCCCCTTGAACCAGGCGCTCCGATACCGCGGCGGCGGTCGGAAGGGCGTCCCCGACAAAACCTTCCTCCCAGAGCGCCGTCACTCCGGCGATCCCCAGCAACTCGCGGCGGCTTGGGCCGCATTCGGTCAGCCCATCCGTGAAGATCGCCACGGCGTCCCCCGGACGAAGTGTCGTCTGATGTTCCTCGAACACCGCGTCGGGGAAAGATCCCAGCACTGGCCCTGTCGGAGCAAGCTGCTGCGTTTCCCTGGCGTCGCGTCGGTAATGCAGGCCAGGCTCCTGACCGCAACAGACATAGCGCAGCGTGTGTTCCCCGGTATCGAACACGGCAACGAACACCGTTGCAAAACCCATAATTAGATCGCGGTCTGCGAGAACCAGGTTGAGCTGATTCATCGCCGCCGCGATGCCCTGATCTACGCCGTCGTGGATGTATAGCAGGGCGCGAAGCATGTACCGGACCAGCGCGACCTGTGCGGCAGCCTGAAGCCCTTTTCCGGAGAGATCGGCAACGACCATCGCATGACGGCCATCGCTGAGCGGGAAGACATCGAAAAAGTCACCCCCAAGGCTGGATTCCTCCAGAGCGGCCAGATAGTAGCTGTGAACATCCAGGCCGGGAATCTGTTCGCGGGGAAGCGTGGGCCGCAGGATCTCCTGAAGCCGGACCGCGATGTTGTGCTCCTGGTCGCGCAGACGTGCACTCTCCGCCGCCGCAAGGGTCAGGGTCGCAACCGACTGAACCAGCGCGATCTCCGCCTCTGTCCACATCCGCGGCGCCGTGGCCATGGCGACGGTCAGCGTCGCAATCAGTGCGTTGTCCTCAAAAAGGCCCAGAATGATTGCTGCCCGTACTCCAACTCTGTGGTAAAGGTCGCGTTCCTCCTCGGTGAGAAGTGGAGCGGTCTCGCAGTCCTCCAGCACGGCGGGCTGACCCCCTGGGGAGATCCGCACAAGCACGGAAGGGGGGGGCAGCGCAGACTCGCCGGGCACCGGGGAAAGGGCGGGGTCTCGTCGCCACTCATCCGATATCACCGAACCGTTTATCCCCGGATTCACCAGGGTCAGGTAGCAGCGGTCGGCACCCAGCGACTCGCCCAGAGCGGCGGTGGCGCGGGCCTGTATCTCCCGAGGGGGCAAGTTCGCGCGCAGCGCTTCCCCGATCCGGTTTTCGACCGCTTCCCGGCGCGCCAGCGCCTCCTGTTCCCGTTCCAACTGGCGGCGCTCCGAAATATCCCGGAAGATCAGCACCGCTCCGACAATGGCTCCCGCCTCATCCCGAATCGGGGCGCCGCTGTCGTCAATCGCGTATTCCGTACCATCCCGGCTGGGAAGGATCGTGTGGTTTGCCAGGCCGACGATGATCCCCTCGCGAAAGACCCGGTCAATCGGATTCTGGACCGGCTGCCGGTTCGTCTCGCTGAGGATCGGGAAGATCTCATGGACATCGTGACCGATGGCTTCCCCTTCCGGCCATCCGGTAAGCTGCTCCGCGACAGCGTTCAGGAAGGTGACCCGGCCCTGTTGATCGGTTGCCAGAACGGCATCTCCGATACTGCGCAGGGTGGTCACGAATCGCTGCTCGCTGATGCGCAGCGCGCGGCCCGCTGCCAGTGCCTGAGCCGCATTTGCCAGGCTGGAGAAGCGCGCGTCTCGCTGCGCCGCCGCGATAGCTGCCAGCAGAATACCCGTGACGGCGAAGGCGGTCAGCCCGGTGGCATCGTCCGCGCCCCCCGCCTGAAATGCCCCGGAAAGCGACAGCACAAACAGGATCACCGAGCCGGCGCTGAGGACGACGCTGAGCAGCCCCGGACCCAGCCCCCCATACAGCCCCGCAACGACAATCGCGGGAAAGAAGACAAGATAAGGAAACCGGTTGCCCCAGATCGGGTTCAGTCCGAGTCGGATCAGCGTGGCGACCGTGAC
>JACMJB010000453.1 GCA_014380815.1 Armatimonadota bacterium | reverse complement strand
CAAGATCAACGAAGAGCGTAAAGTCGAGCGGCGTGATCTGCGCCTCGGCCAGATTGACCTTCGGACGAGTCAGGCCCTCACTCAGCAGTTGGAAGCGCGTCGCCAGGTTGCGCTCGCCCTTCTGGAATTGGACCGGCGTAACTTCGGCGCCGCCCAGGAGCGTCTCGGCGAAGCCGCCGCCCGTCTGGAAAATGTGCAGAAGGCGAATCAAGCCGCAGTTGCCGCCAAGCCGCAGGAACCGCCCGTCTCGCCCAGTGATTTTGCGGCGGCTATCACCCAGATCCGGCAGGTCAACCTGGTGGCGACCCCGGATACCGGCGAGCAGCGTGAGCGTCTGCTCACCCTTGCCACGCAGATGGATGCGGAGCTGAGCAAAGTTGCCCCGAGAGCCGATTCTGCCTTCGCGCCCATAACCGTCGCACCGCCGACCCTGAACGACGTGCCGCAGCTTATCGGCAACGATGTGACCAAGAACTAGCCTGTGGGGAAAGGAATCGCCGTGAAAGACCTGGAGCTGGACCCGCGCTACCCCGGCCCTCTCTCCGCCGCCATGCTGGATGAACTGGGCAAATATGTTATCGCGACGCCGTACCCGTTCGTGCTGGATCTCGCCCGCTGCGAGGGGATGTATCTGGCGACCGTGGATGGACAGCGGCTGTTCGACTGGGCAGGCTATTTCGGCGCGAAACTGATCGGGCATAATCACCCACGTCTCTATGAGCCAGAATACGTTGAGCGATTGGTAAGGGCCGCCAACAACAAGGTCGCGAATCCGGACTTCCTGACGCTGGAATGCCTGGAATTTTACCGTCTGCTGTACCGGCTTTCTCCGGAAACGATGCGGGGCGGCACGCTCGAAGTCTACGCCGTCAACTCCGGCGCCGAAGCGGTCGAGAACATGATGAAGTACCTGGTGGCGAAGTTTAATGCGAAGCGCCGTGCCCAGGGCAAAAACATCACCAACCGCCGCTTTCTGTATTTCGACCAGGCTTTCCATGGGCGGACAGTCTTCGCGCTGGGTGTCACTCAGACCACGGACCCCATCGCGACCAAAGACTTCCACGGCCTGACCATCGGCAGCAATATGAAGCTGCCGTTCCCAGCTCTAAACAACAGCGAGCCGAAGGGTCTGAACTGGCAGCGCACCGAGGACGCGCTTCGCATGGCGGAGATGGCGCTCGCACAGATGGCGGACGAGGTAGTCGGTATCATTGTCGAGCCGATTCAGGGGGCGGGTGGTCAGCGGGTCGCGGACCCGCGTTTCTTCCGGGGTCTGTCGGAGCTGTGCGAAAAGTACGATGTGTATCTGGCCTTCGATGAGGTACAGACAAGTCTTGGCCCCACTGGCAAGCTATTCGCGATCGACAACTTCGATCTTCCCTATGCCCCGATGGCAGTGGCGGTCGGCAAAAAGTACGGGGTCGGCGCGGTGTACATGAAGGAGCCGCTCGAGGACATTGGCATCCTGGACTCGACATGGGGGGGAACGCTCGCGGACATGGTGCGGGTGGTTCAGGAGGTCAAAATTGTTGAGGAGGAGGGGCTGATCGAGCAGGCTGGTCCAAAGGGCGAACACCTTGCCGAAGGCTTGCGCCGCCTTGCCGACCAGGAGCATTCCCCTATCTATAACGTGCGCGGCATGGGCCTTTATCAGGGCTTCTCCCTCGGCACCCCGGAAGAAAAGGCGCGTCTGGTCGGGATCTCCCGCGAAAAATATGACCTTTTGCTGCTCGGTGCGGGCGCGAACTCGATCCGAACTCGCCCCAATCTTTCCGTGACCTATGCGGACATTGACCGCTTTCTAGACCTGCTCGGCAAAGCGCTCAATGATCTGTAAGCTGCCCCCAAACAGGCGATAAAGGAGTCATGATATGGAAAACCCGGAGAGCTGGAACCTTCTGATCGCAAGTCTCAATGCTGCTGAAGCGGAGCGCGACCCGGAGATGGCCTGGGCATTTTTGCTGGTGCAGGGCCTGGTCAAAAGCAGCCCGGCCCGCCATGCCTCGTTTGTGGCGCTGACGCAGGCGCTTTCCGAGGAGCGGCGCCGCCAAGGGAATATGGCTGGCCCGACATTCGGGTCGCAGCTTGCGCAACGGCTTTCCGCGATGACTCTGCCCGCGGGCCGACACGCGGACCCATTCGGGAAGATCGCCAAGAAGCGGTGGGATGCATCCGTGGCCTGGCGCAAAACACCGGGCAAATAAGGGAGAATGACGCGATGCCGGGGCCGTTGCCGGGCACGGCCCCGGCAGAGAATCTGGACCCGGAGCCGCCCCTCAGATCTGCTGATCCTGTCTGGGCAGACGCGCCGCTGCGCGAAAAAGGACGGTGCAAAGACGTATGAACGGCAAAAGTGAAGCAGCGATGGAAGCAAAAAAGAAAGTGGTGGTGCTGGGAAGCGGGCCAATCCGGATCGGGCAGGGGATCGAATTCGACTACTGCTCGGTTCACTGCGTTTGGGCGCTGCGTGAGGCCGGGTACGAGGCGGTCATCATCAACAATAACCCGGAAACGGTCTCCACCGATTTCGATACCTCGGACCGCCTGTATTTCGAGCCGCTGACAACCGAGGATGTGCTGAACGTGCTGGACCGCGAAGCGCCCTATCACGGAGTGATCGTGCAGTTCGGCGGACAGACCGCAATCAACCTTGCCGCCCCGCTGACGGAGATGGGCGTTCCGATTCTCGGCTCGTCGTCGCGGAGCATTGACCTTGCCGAGGACCGCGAGCAGTTCGAGGCGCTGCTCCGCGAACTGGGAATCCCAAAGCCGGAGGGCCGCGCGGTCACCAACCCGGAAGATGCGGTCGTGGTCGCAAACGAAATCGGGTACCCCTGCCTCGTGCGGCCCTCCTATGTGCTGGGCGGGCGGGCTATGGAGATCGTCTATGCCGAGGAGGAACTGCGCTCCTATATGCGCTATGCCGTGGATGTGTCCCCCAAAGCGCCGATTCTGGTGGACCGCTACATCATGGGCAAAGAGGCAGAAGTGGACTGCATCTCCGATGGGGAGCGGTGCCTGCTGCCGGGCATCATGGAGCATATCGAGCGCGCTGGTGTGCACAGCGGCGACTCGATGGCGGTTTATCCGCCGCAGACGCTGAAGCCGGAAACGATCGCCAAAATGACCGACTATGCGACCCGGCTGGCCCGCGCGATGAGGGTGATCGGCCTGATGAATATCCAATTTGTCGTGGAGGGGGACGAGCCGTATATCATCGAGGTCAACCCGAGATCATCGCGCACTGTGCCGTACCTGTCTAAGATCACGGGAATCCCGATGGTAAAGGTAGCGACTCGCTGCATCTTGGGGCAGTCGCTGGAAAGTCAGGGATACGCGGGCGGACTCTGGCCCGACCAGAAAAATCCCGCGGTCAAAGCGCCGGTCTTTTCGTTTCAGAAGCTGGTCGGCGTGGACATCCCGCTTGGCCCGGAGATGAAATCCACGGGCGAAATTTTGGGTCAGGCTGAGGATTACCCCCGCGCGCTGTTCAAGGCTCTGGTCGCGAGCGGTTTGGATATGCCGCTCAAGGGGGGGCTTCTCGCGACGATTGCCGACGGCGACAAAGCGGAGGCACTGCCGCTGCTGAAGGAGTTCGCGGCACTTGGTTTCCCGCTTTACGCCACTGGTGGGACCTTCCAGTTTCTGCGGGATGAGGGAGTCACGGCGGAGCAGGTCAACAAGATCAGCGAAGGAGGCCCGAATCTCCTGGACTTGATTCACGGTGGACAGGTCGGCCTGCTGATAAATACCGTCAGCAAAGATAAGCGGGTCGAACGCGAGGGCGCACAGATCCGAAGAGCATCCGTGGAGCGCGGAGTTCCATGTCTGACGTCACTGGATACCGCACGGGCGCTCCTCCTGGCACTGCGCTCCCACAAGGAAGGCGGCGACATGCTCCGTGTCCGCACAGTGGACGAGTATCTTGCCGGGTCAATCGGTCCGTCTGCTGTCTAAGTAATAACGCGTATATTTACTGGTATGCCGGTATTTTTAGCAGGTAAATGCCCGGAGAGAGTCAACTAAGCCCCAACCCATTGTAAAATTTAGGTAAATCTCAGAGAAAAGAAAGCCATATAAGTACCACAGCATGCTCTTTTGCCAGCATGCCACTCCGGCTTAACGATAGCAGGGCTGCCCTGAACCAGTGACTAGCGAGGAGGTCGCAGGGGGAAAAGAGAACACGGCGGGTGGCTCTTCTCCTTTCTGCTGAACCATGCCCTATGGAATCACAGTGTTGTATCGAACTGTTCGGCGGAATCCGGGTAGAGCAAGGTCGGCGGGTCATTACCCGTTTCCGGACCCAGAAGACCGCATCTCTGCTTGCCTATCTCGCCTATTTCGGCGACCGTATGCACTCTCGTGAAGTCCTGGTCGAGATGCTCTGGCCTACCGCGACTCTTGAGGCCGGACGGATCAGTCTGAGCGTCGCGCTGTCGTCCCTACGGGGTCAGATCGAGCCTCCCGGCGTCCCGGCGCACTCCTTTCTGCTGGCAGATCGTCACAGCATCGGGCTGAGCTGCCTGGTCACCACGGATACCACGCGCTTCGAACAGGCATTGTGCGGCGCGAAAGAGGCGCAAAGCCGAAACAACCGCGAGGAAGAAAAACGGCTGCTCCTGAACGCTCTCTCTGTCTACCGAGACCGCCTTCTTCCCGGGTTTTACGAGGCATGGATCGTGCCCCATCAGGAGCGAATCGCCGACCAGTACCGTCTTGCCGTGCGCCAACTCGCATTGCTTCACGAAGCCGATGGGGATCTGGACGCCGCCATCGCTTGTGCGCAGCGTGCCGCTCAGTCCGATCCCGCCGACGAGGCCGCATCGCAGGCGCTGATCCGACTGCTGCTGAAACACGGCCAGGAATCACCCGGGGGCTGTAGTAGTGGTGCCGCGTCCGGTGCGGTCCAGCAGTATCGCCGATTGGAAAAAGCGCTCCGTGATACCGGGGATGTACCGTCCGCCGAAACCCGTGCACTGGTCACTTCTCTGCTGAACTCCTCATCCACTGCGGAGAGCGGTGCGCCGCGCAGACCACGCCCCGGCACGGGCCACACCGTATCGGCGCGAAAACCAAAGTCCGTGTTCGCGGTCGCGGCGACCACCGTGAACACGGAAAAGCGGGAAGTCACCGCCATGGGTGTGGTCGCCACCGCGGAGCCGACCGCCTTCCATCCCTTCCCCTCGACCGTCCCGGACCCGCTTCCGACCCCGTTGACGCGCTTCTTCGGACGCCGGGATGAGATGGACGCGATCCTCGGCCTCCTGGAATCGGGAGGGGATCGTCTGATCACGCTTACCGGGCCGGGCGGTACGGGCAAAACGCGGATCGCCCTGGAGATCGCGCGCTCCCTGCGGAGCCGCGAGACCGAGGCTGAAGAGGACAATCCCCTTCAGCCAAAGGTGTATTTTGTCCCGCTGCTGGAAGCCCGAGGGGCAGATCTGTTTATCGCGGCTCTGCGATCCACACTGGGGGCCGCGGAGGGTTCCGGACCCGGGGCGGACCCGCTGAAAGGGCTGGTCTCCGTGCTGGCGGAACGCCCCGCGCTACTAGTGCTGGATAACTTCGAGCATCTGGTGGAACCGGGTGCGCGGATTCTGGAGCAATTGCTGCTGCTGGTGCCAACGCTGCGCTGCCTGGTCACCTCGCGGCAGCGTCTCCCGATTCTGGGAGAGCGTGAATTTCCCATCGCGCCTCTGCCTACCGCGCTTCCCTCGGCGGATTCTGGGATGCGGATGGCGGAGACCCGCAGTGGCGGTGATAGCAGCGCCGCCGCATTCGACCTACCCTTTCTGCTTCAATCACAGCCCGCGGTCGCGTTGTTCGTGGACCGGGCACAGCTTGCCCGCACGGACTTCCAGATCACGCAGCGGAACGCGCCGGGGATTGTGGAGCTGGTCCATCGCTTGGAAGGGATACCGCTGGCGGTGGAGCTGGCCGCCGCGCGGACCCAGGCGCTTACCCCGCGCCAGATGCTGGACCGACTGGGCAAGCGCCTGGATCTTCTGGTAAGCCACCGCAAGGTCCATGGGGGGCGGCATCAATCCCTGCGCGAGGCGCTTCAGCTCAGCTATGATCTGCTGTCGCCGGAACTCCGGCTCTTTTTTGCCGATCTTTGCCTGTTCCGAGGCGGCTTCACCACGGCAGCGGCGGAGGCGGTCACCGCAAGCCCGATCGCGCTGGATCTTCTGGCGCAGCTTTGCGATACGTCACTGGTTCGCGCGGCGGGGCAGCAAAACGGCGAAATACGGTTTCAGATGCTGGAAACGATCCGTGAGTTCGCCAGCGAAAAGCGGGAAGAATGCCCGCACGCCTCGGAAGACGCCTCTGCTCCGCGGGATTCTTCCGACGCGCGGCACCTCCGGTTCTTCGCGACGCTCGCTGAGGCGGCGGAAAAGCGGCTGGTCGGGGGGGGCAATCAGGTAGAGGAGCTGGATCATCTTGCCTCCGAACACGACAACTTTCTTGCCGCCCTGCGGCGGACACTGGAAGGGGACCTGGAACCCACCGCGAACCAGGATGCCCTGCTGCTGCTGGCATCGCTGCAAAACTTCTGGCTGATGCGGGGGTACCTGACCGAGGGACGCGAATGGGGGCGGCGCTTCTGGGGACACTGGCGCGCGCGGGGGGCGCACCGCGCCACCTCTCTGAACCCGTCTCTTCTGGCAAAGGTGCTGAACGGGTCGGGCGTTCTGGCAATGAGCCAGGGGGACTATGAGACCGCGGATCGGCAGTATCGCCGCAGTCTGTGGCTGAGCCGGATTCACCAGAACCGTCACGGCGTGGCGGCTGCCCTGAACAACGCCGGGATCGCCCGGCTGGGGCGCGGCGATCTCGCGGGCGCACGGGTGCTGTACGAACGCAGCTTGAGGGAGTGGCGCAGCCTGGGCGACGAGCCGAGAGCCGCCTGCCTTGTCGCGAACCTGGGAGTGCTCGCTGCGGCGCAGGAAGACTATGCAACGGCGCGAATCCACTTTTTGGAGTCGCTGGAATCCGCCCGTCGTTTGAAAGATACGCGCGGCGCGGCAATCAGTCTTTGCAACCTCGGTCAAGTCTCCTACAAACTCCGTGACTACCGGGATGCTGAAAGGACTCTCGCGGAGAGCCTCCGGGTCTCCAGCCAGTTGAAAGATCCTGGAGAGGCCGCCGCGGCCCTGCTGTACTTCGGGTTTGTTCGCGCCGCGCGCGCCGCCGCGAGCGACGGCAGCGGGGGAGCGGACCCAGGGGCGGTCGAGGTGGAGACTGCTGCGCAGCTGCTCCGCGTCGCCGTGGAGTCATACCGCGAGCTGAATCTCCCGTTGCCGGATCACGCCCCTCAGGAACTGGCACAGTTCCCCCCATCGCCCCACCGCGCGAATGGATTCCCCTTTCGAGGTCTCCAGGCCCTGCAGGACATCCTTGACCACTGGCTGCCCGAGCACGCCGTGTAGCGCATCGTGACCTAGATCAGATCTTCCTTCGGCGGAAAGCGGCCGGGCAAAATGCCCGGCCGCTTTTTTTTCGATTTTTTTATACTTCTTGCAAAAACGCCCGGATCTGTAAGAGTTCTGTAAAGCACGGTTCGTACACTGCTCTCGTAAACAGGCCCTGAAATCGAAACACCCGGCCCCATCCGATTCAGTAAAAGGACGAACCGACTCATGAAGATCTCTCCCATCCCGATGCAGAGCCGCCTGGTCCGAATCGCGGCAGCCTCCGCCTCGCTTGTGATTGCTGCCACCGTCTTTGCCCCCGCAGGCTTTGGTAGCGACCGTGCTAGGCCCCGAAAGTGGCAGTCCCGACCGATCATCGTAAGGATGGACCCCTCCGTGGAAGCCGGAAGCCAGGCGCTTTGCGCCATCACCTTCGATGGGCAGCCGGAAGGTGTGACCGTTTACTCGGATCCGCCCGGCGCGGTTTCGTACAGCGGGCCGGTCAGCGGCACCGAGACAGTGATTCCCGTGACTGTCTCTCCGGACGCCGAGCCTGGAACTGTGGAAGTGTTCGCGGAGACGGATGGCTCCTCGACTGCCAGCACGACTACCACCGTGGTCGAAGGCGGATAGACAGCCGGAACAGGCCTTCCCTTTATTGTCCCATCTCCCATCTCTTTATTTTTCGTCCCTCGTCTCAGTCAATATTTTTATTGCGAAATGCCGCCGCCAAATCGCTCTTGTTCTTTGGCAGCAGCGCCGACACCGTT
>JACMJB010000452.1 GCA_014380815.1 Armatimonadota bacterium | reverse complement strand
GAAAACCGAGACGTTCAGGATCTCGCACGGGCGAGCCGATCGCAGGCAGGGCGCGGGACGCGAAAGGCAGCGACCTGCTTTTTGCGTCCCGCGCCCGTTGCCACACGGCCCGGCTTGCCATACAATAAGCGCATGGACAACGAAGACCAGACAACCCAGGCCCCGGATGGCAGCGTGACCTCCAGCCGGATTCCCGCCTACGCGCCAAAACCAGTGCCCCCGGCGCGTTTCGCCACCGCTCCGCTCCTCCCACCCACTGCTAACCGAGTGATCGAAACCACGCAAGCGACGCCTGGTACCGCCGCCTGCCGCCTTTCGGTGGCGATTCCGGTCTTCAACGAAAAGGACACGCTGCTCGAGATCCTGCGGCGGGTCCGGGCCGTGGAGCGGCAGAGTGACATCGCGCTGGAGATCATTCTCGTGGATGACGGTTCGACCGACGGCACCCGCGAGATTCTCCGAAACGAGATCGAGGGGCGCTGGGAGAATGTGCGGGTCGTCTACCAGGAGAAGAACGCGGGCAAGGGCGCGGCGATCCTCACGGCGATCCAGCATGCCACCGGCGATTTTCTGATCGTTCAGGATGCCGATCTGGAGTACGACCCGAACCAGTACCCGAATCTGGTCCAGCCGCTGCTGGATGGCGCGGCGGATGTGGTGTACGGATCACGGTTCAGAGGGTCGGTGGCGAACATGAAGCTCGCCAACCTGCTGGCAAACCGTATCCTCACCCTCGCGGCGAATGTCCTGTTTCCCGGCTGCCGTCTGACCGACGAGGCCACCTGCTACAAAACCTTCCGCCTCAGCCTGCTCAGGACAATCCCGCTGCGCGCGCGCCGCTTCGACTTCTGCCCGGAGGTGACCGCAAAAGTGCTGAAGCGCGGTCACCGCATCGTGGAGGTGCCGATCCGCTACTCGGCCCGCACAAACGCACAGGGAAAGAAGATCCGCTGGACCGACGGCCTCGACGCGTTGTGGGCGCTCATCAAGTATAAATTCGTGGATTGAGCGTGTAACGCATAGCGTATAATAAAGCCGCGGCGAAGGAAGCGAGGCGCACGCACCCATGCGGTATGGCGGTCCCAGAGGCAGCGGCGAGCGGCGGCGAGCGGGCATCGAGTCAGTGGGCAAGCTGGTCGGTGAGCGGATCGGCGCATTGGACTTCGAGGCCAAGATCCGCGAGCACACCGCACCGCTGGTGTGGGCCGAGGTGGTCGGACCACAGGTAGCGGGCGCGACCGAGGTGATCGGGGTCCGGGAGGGCGTTTTGCGCGTCTCCACCAAATCGTCGGTGTGGTCGAGCGAGCTTACCTTTTACAAGAACGACATCCTCCAGAGGCTCAACACGCGTCTGGGCGCACGCGCGGGCAGCCCGGCGATCACCGACATTCTGTTTCAGAACCACGGCTTGAAGCGGCAGAAAGAGGCCCGCGAAGCCGCCGAGAACGCCCCACCGCCGCTGGCTCCCACCCCGGAGGAACTGGATGATGTCGCGCTGTCGGCAGGCGCCCTGGCGACTGTCGAGGAGGGCGTCTCCGCCATTACCGACGATCTTCTGCGGGCCAGACTCCGCAGACTGCGGATCGCGGACATGAAGCTGCGGACCTGGCGGCTTGACAGCGGCTGGACCCCCTGCCCGCGCTGCGGCGACCTCGCGGCCCCGCACCTCCTGGGCGCGACCGATGCTGCTGCCCCAGGTACTCTCCTCTGCCCTCGCTGCCGGGTCGCCCGCTGAGACGATGTGGCGGCACATTCGTTTCCCCCTCCGCCCCCTTTTCTCCTTGCTGATGGTCCTGGCGCTCGGGATCGTCGTCGCCACCGCCGTGCCCCTGCCGATACTACCTCTACTGGTCGCGATGGCGTTGCTGCTCATTGCTTCGGTTCGGCTGTCGCGCCGATCCGCCGCGCTCGGCGCGGGATGCCTGCTGCTGGTCTGCGCGCTGTTTGGGATGGTTCGCACCCGGCAGGCCCTGCAGATCGGCGGGGACGATGTCTCACGGCTCCAGGGCGGCCCGTCCCTCTGGATCTGCGGCGAGGTTGCCTCGGCAGTGGACCGGAGGCCGTCGAGCTTTGGGGGCGGGGATTATTACTCGTTTACGCTCTCCGTGCGTGGACTGGACGACTACCAGGATCGCCGGAGGGTGTCGGGTCGGTTGCGGGTCGCGGTCTTCGCCGCGCCGAAGCCACCGCGTCTAGGTGATGTTGTCTGGGTTCGGGGAAGAGTCGAGAAGCCGGAGGCGGCGACCAATCCCGGCGGCTTCGATTACCGGGCGTACCTGGAGCGGCAGGGGGTCCACGCGACCCTGGTCGCACGCCGCAACGGCGATCTTCGGTTCACGGCGAGTCGCGCGACCCTGCCGCCT
>JACMJB010000451.1 GCA_014380815.1 Armatimonadota bacterium | reverse complement strand
GCTGACCGCCGATATCACGGCCTCCGCCCCGGCAGCGGCGTCCGCGGTCGCCTCGCCCACCCAGGGGGGCAGCGCGATCGCGGCGGAGCGGCCCGCCCTGTCGCTGACGGGCGACAGCAGCGCAGCGATTGGTCAGCTGCTCCAGGTGGCCTACCGGCTGCGGCCCGATGTCGCCCAGGCACGGCAGAGTCTGGAGGTCGCCAAGACATCGGTTCGACTGCGGCAGACCAATGCGGGCCTTCAGGTATCGGCGGATGTCGGCGCGGGCTATCAGGTGACCCCAAGCGTCGGCAACAACCGACAGGTGAATATCTCGGCGACCTATCCCCTATTCGATGGCGGCCTAGTGCGCTCGCAGCGGCGGGAGGCGCAGGCGGGGGTCCGGGGATCGGAGGCACAGCTTCTGGGCCTGGAGCAGCAGGTGGCGGTGGAGGTGGAGCAGTCGTTCCGCAGTCTGGCACTGGCGCGAGCGACCCTGCCCGCCGCGCTGTCCGCACAGACGGCGGCGCAGACCAACTACGAGGCGGCTCTGGAGTCGCAGCGAGAGGGCGTGGGGAGCATTGTGGAGGTGATTACCGCACAGACCGCGCTGGTTCAGGCACAGACCAGCTACGTGCAGGCCGTGTATACGTTTTACAGCGCCGATGCCGCGCTCGCGCGGGCGGTGGGACAGGCGGACCGCATCGGACAGAATACGCCGACCGCACCTGCCGCACCGATACCGTGACGCAGGGGGGACCCGCGCCCGGTAACCCCGCAAGAAAACAAGGAGCCAGTGACGACATGACAGACCGACCCGAAGTGGGGGCGATTGCCCCGGAGTTTACTCTGAAATCCCAGGCGGGCGATGCGCCTGTCTCGCTGCGAGATTATCAAGGCAAGCAGGCGGTCGTACTCTACTTTTACCCGAAAGACGACACGCCGGGCTGCACCACCGAATCCTGCAGTTTTCGCGATCTGAAGGGCGACTACGAAGCAGCGGGAGCAGCGATCCTGGGCGTTTCACTCGACGATGTGGAGTCACACCAAAAATTCGCGGATAAATACCGGCTGACGTTTCCCCTGCTCGCGGATACCGATGCTGCTGTGTCTACCGCGTATGGCGTCTACAAAGAGAAAAACAACTACGGCAAGAAGTACATGGGGATCGAGCGGACCACGTTCGTCATTGACGAAACAGGCCATATCGCGAAGGTCTTTCCGCGCGTGAAGGTGGATGACCACGGCGATGCGGTTCTGGAATTCCTGAAAGAGCGACGCTGACGCAGGAACCGTCCCGGAAGATGTCCAATAGAGGCCGAAGGGGCGGCGCGGCGCAGCGGGCCTCTCTTTGCTACAGGAGTTATGACGATGGGTTCGTTCTTCCGTCTTCGGCCCGCGGCGGTGGCGACAGGTATCGCTTCGCTGCTTCCTTACACCCCGCTCCATGCCCAAACGACGCCTGCCCTCCCTCAGGCCGTCCCGCCTGCCGCAGCCGCAGAGGAACCCGTTGATGCGGAGATGATGCGGCGTATCCGTGACGAAGGGCTGAACCGCTCCCAGGTGGTGCAAACGGTCTCCTATCTGACCGATGTGATCGGCCCACGTCTCACTGGCTCGCCGTCGCTGAAACGGGCGAATGAATGGACCAGGACCCAGCTGATCGGATGGGGACTTCAGAACGCTCGTCTGGAACCCTGGGGGCCGTTCGGGCGGGGATGGAGCATCACCCGGTTCTCCGCACAAGTAACTCACCCGATCAACATCGGCCTGATTGCAGTCCCGAAAGCCTGGTCGCCGTCGCTCAGTCGCCCCCTGGATACTGAAGTCCTGTTTCTCGATGCCGCCGCTGTCGGGGAACTGGCAAAATACCGGGGGAAGCTGAAGGGGAAGGTCGTTCTCCTTAGCCCGTTGCGAAAGATTGCGGCACGCTTCGAGCCGATGGGCGTACGCTACTCCGACGATGCTCTGGCGCAGATTGCCGCCGCTCCGCTTCCGTCCCGCCCCCCTGTCACGTCGGCTCCTGCCGCGCTGCTTTCGCCCATAGCTCGCCTTCGGTTCGCGCAGGACGAAGGCGCGGCGCTGGTGATAGACAGTAGCCGCACCGGCGATGGCGGCACTTTGTTCGTCCAGTCCGCCCAGGTTCCGTATTCCGCCACTGTTCCGCGCGAACAGCATATTCCGGTCTTCCGCAGAGACGCCCCAAAGATCGTCCCTCAGGTGACCCTGGCCTCCGAGCAGTACAACCGACTGCTCCGCATAGTGCAGGCCGGGGAGACGGTGAAGATTGGCGTGGATTTGAAGACCGCCTTCCACGACGACGATGGTGGGATGGTCTTCAATACCGTTGCCGAGATTCCCGGCGGCGACAAAAAAGAGGAGCTGGTCATGTGCGGCGGACATCTGGACTCCTGGCACGGCGCAACCGGCGCGACCGATAACGCCGCTGGGGTCGGGGTCTGCATGGAGGCGGTTCGCATCCTGAAGGCGTTAAGAGTGCAGCCACGCCGTACCATCCGAATCGCGCTCTGGACTGGCGAGGAGCAGGGCATCTATGGCTCGGCGGCGTATGTCGCGCAGCATTTCGGAACGGCTGCAAGTCCGAAACCGGAGTACGATAAGCTCTCCGCCTACTTTAATCTGGATAACGGCACGGGCAAGGTACGGGGTATCTGGGGGCAAAACAACCTAGCCGCGATGCCGATCTTCTCGCAATGGCTGCAGCCGTTCCGTGACCTGGGGGCAACCACGGTGACCGCGCGAAACACCGGTTCGACCGATCATATCCCCTTTGACCGTATCGGCCTGCCGGGCTTCCAGTTTATCCAGGACAGCATTGAGTACGGAACACGCACCCATCATTCCAATCAAGATGTCTTTGATCGTATTCAAGGGGACGATTTGAAGCAGGCTTCCGTCGTGATGGCAGCCTTTCTGTACAACGCCGCCATGCGCAACGAAAAACTGCCCCGGAAGCAGCCCGCACCACTCGCCGTCCGCACCCCGTAGAAAGGCTCATCTCGTGATCCATTATTGCCTCGGCGGGTTTTCCCGCACCGTTGTCCCCCTCGCTGCTGTTACCATGACTGTTGCTTGTCTTGGCGCCCATGCTCCCCAAGCTCTGGCAGCCGCCACGAAGGGGCAAAGCGCGGTCCCGCAGGCCAAAAGCCGGATGACAGCCTTTCTCCAGTGGCCGGACATCCACGGCGACCAGATTGTGTTCACCGGCGAGGGGGATCTGTGGCTGGGTTCGCTCTCCACCGGCGCGGCGCAGCGGCTTACCTCCCACGGGGGTACGGAATCCCGCGCGCACTTCTCGCCGGATGGGACCCGGATCGCCTTTAGCGGACAGTACGAAAGCAGTCAGGATGTTTACGTCATGCCGACAACCGGTGGGTCACCCACACGGCTGACGTACGATCCCTCCGGCGCGCGGACCGTGGGGTGGTCGCCCGATGGCAAGTCGGTCCTCTTTACCTCGTATCGCGGCGGTACGCAGCAGATCTCTCGCCTGTATTCGGTCGCGGCGGCGGGCGGCGCGGCCAAACGGCTGCCGATTCCCGAAGTGACCCAGGCGGCTACCCACGCCGACGGCAAGCGGATCGCCTACGTGCCGGTCAGTGCGGACTGGCAGCACTGGTATCGCTACAAAGGGGGAATGGCGGACCATCTCTGGCTCGCGGACACGCAGGCGAAGACCTTCAAACGACTGGGAGACTTCGATGGCATTGACAAAAATCCGGTCTGGGTCGGTGACACGCTGTACTTCATCTCGCAGCGCAGCGGGGTCCCGAATGTCTGGAAGATGGACCCCGCAAACGGCAAAGCGACAGAGGTGACCCGGTACCGCCTTGCTTCCTATTCGCGGGAGAACTCATCCGCGGCCTCGTTCACGGATTACGAGATTGACCGGCTTTCCACGGACGGCAAGCGGCTGATCTTTCAGCATGGCAACGGTCTTGCGGTTTACGATCCCGCCGCCAATAAGACCACCGAGGCGCGTTTCGATCTGCGCTCGGACCGGATCCATGCTCGCCCGCGCCGCGTCCCGCTGCAGGCCGCGATGACCGGCGCGACGCTTGGTCCTTCGGGCAAACGCCTTCTACTGGAGGCACGCGGTCAGATCGTCTCGGTCCCGGTGAAGGAGGGGGATTCCCGCCTGGTCGCGCCGCTCGCGGGAAGCCGCTCGCAGAACGCCGCCTGGTCTCCCGACGGCAAACAGATCGCTTTCGTTTCCGACCGTTCGGGCGAGGAGCAGGTCTGGATCGCCCCGGCCCAGGGCGACGGGGTCGCGAAGCCGCTGACCACTACGCTTAAAGGACAACTTCGCCGGTTAGAGTGGTCGCCCGATGGCAAGCGGATCGTGGTCGGTGACCGCGAGATGCGCATTCTCCTGATTGAGGTCGCCACGGGGGCGATCACCCAGGTAGATCAGGCGGACCGGGGCTATACCTATGGCACGTCCAACGATTATTATCACTTCAGCCCGGACGGTAAGTGGCTCGCCTACTCGAAGATCGAGCCGAACTGGAACTATGGCATCTATCTTTACGACATCACCACAAAGCAAAAGACCCGGCTGACGCCTTCCGATCTGAGCGCCTACGCTCCTCGATTTGATACGTCCGGCAAGTATCTCGTTTATCTCTCCGACCGGGAGTTCCGCCCAGCGATCAGCGGTGCAAGTCACTACTTCGTTTTTGACAAGACCACGCGCGTCACGCTCCTGGCGCTTTCAAAGGAGACGAAATCACCGTACCTGCTCACCAATGACGAGGAGGGAGCCGCTGCTATCGCGGCGGCGGCAAAGGCGGGGGAACCCGAAGCAAAGAAGGAGATGGCGGCGAAAAGTGGGACCAAACCCGCTGCGACCAGCGCCGCTGGTCCGCCCAAGCTTCCAGAGGTCAAGATAGACCTCGAAGGACTGGCGGAGCGGATCGTTCGGGTGCCGCTTCCCGCGGGGAATTACGCTTCGGTGGCGATGGTAAACGGGGAGCGCCTGTTTCTTCGAGACCTGATTGAGCCTGGCAGTCTCCGGAGCGAAGGGCCAACTCGGAGTCGCCTCCTCGCCTTCCGGGTCAGGAAGCCCGTGGGCGACAAGCCGGAGGAGGTACAGACACTTCTGGAGGGGCCACTGGACTTTGAGGTCTCCACCGACGGCAAAAAAATGCTCCTGCTGTCGGAGAAAACCCTGACTGTCGTGGATACGGACACCGGCCCCCTCACGGCAGCGACCGGCAAGGTATCGCTTACCGGGCAGACGTTGCTGGTGGACCCGGAAGCGGAGTGGCGGCAGATTTATCAGGAGTCCTGGCGAATCGCGCGGGACTTCTTTTACGATCCCGCGCTACATGGCGTGAACTGGAACGCGGTCCGCGCCAAGTATGCCGCCCTTCTGCCAGCGGTCGCGGACCGGGCCGACCTCAACCTGCTGCTCGGCGACTTGATCGCCGAACTGAATGTCGGTCACGCCTATGTCGGTGGCGGCGACCGGGGGGAGGGTCTGCCTCGGCCTATTCCGCTCGGTTTTCTGGGCGCGGACCTGGTTCTCGCCACGGAGGGCAGCGCTTACCGCATCGAGCGGATCTTTCCTGGCGATGGCTTTGACGAAGAAAACCGCTCGCCACTTCTGGAACCGGGCGTCAATGTCCGCGCGGGCGATTACATTCTGGCGGTCGGCGGTCAGCCAGTCCGGGCGGACCAGGACATCGAAGCGCTGCTGGTCGGGACGCCCGGTCAGATCATCACGCTGACCGTGAACCGCAAGCCCACCCGCGAGGGCGCGCGCAGTGTCCAGGTCCGTCCCATCGCCGACGAGTCCCAGCTTCGCTACTATGGCTGGGTCGCGGACCGTCAGGCATATGTCGCGAAAAACGGCGGTCCGAACCTGGGCTATGTTCATATTCCCGATATGGGAGCGGGTGGCCTGACCGAGTTCGCCAAGCACTACTACCCGAATCTCGGAAAAGACGGTCTGATCTATGATGTGCGCTACAACGGCGGCGGGTTCATTGATGCGATGCTGCTGCTCCAGATGAGCGGCAAACCCTACTCCTACTTCAAGCCGCGCTACGGGGCTTCGTGGACCCGCCAGGACTGGGCGTTCGCCGGGCACGGGGTCGCTCTGTGCAACGAGTACAGCGGGTCGGATGCCGAGGAGTTCAGCGATGCCTTTCAGCGGCTGAAGCTCGGCCCGGTCATTGGGATGCGCACCTGGGGCGGCGAGGTTGGCAGTGGGGGGGGCTATCGCTTGATTGACGGCGGGTCGCTCAACATCCCCAACTACGGCGAATGGACGCCTGACAGCGGATGGGTGATCGAGGGCACGGGTGTTACCCCCGATATTACCGTTGAGCAGGACCCCGGTGCCGTGCTGGCGGGCCGCGATCCGCAGCTGGACCGTGCCATCGCCAATCTCAAGGAGCAGATCGCCAAAAACCCGGTCCCGCGCCCGGTCCCGCCGCCATTCCCGAATAAAGCCTACACTGCGGCGCCGGAGGGCAACGACCCGGTAGCAGGAGCGGCGGCGGCGCGGCGGAAGACAAGCCGCTGAGTCCCCGGCTCGGGGGACTCGCGAGAAACTGCGGCGCGCGGTCGAACGGCAGTCAAACGAACGTTTTCACCAGCCGATGATAGCCGCTGTGATATAATCGGAATCAGCGTCTTTCCAACTG
>JACMJB010000450.1 GCA_014380815.1 Armatimonadota bacterium | reverse complement strand
GAGAAGAACATCATCACGGTCGAGGACCCGGTCGAGTACCAGCTCAGCGGTCTTACCCAGGTTCAGATCAACAAGAAGGCCGGTCTGAACTTCTCGAACGCGCTGCGCTCCTTTCTTCGACAGGACCCCGATGTCATCATGGTCGGAGAGATGCGCGACCTGGAGACCGCCGAGATCGCGATCGAGGCTGCACTCACCGGGCACCTGGTTCTCTCGACCCTGCACACGAACGATGCCTGTTCCGCGACCATGCGTCTTGCGGATATGGGGGTCGAACCCTTCCTGATCGCGGCGACAGTGGTCGGGGTGCTGGCACAGCGGCTGGCGCGGCGCATCTGCACGAACTGCAAAGAACCCTACACTGCCTCGGCAGAGGAGCTGATGAAGTTTGGGTTCAGTGCGGACAACCTGAACGAGGAAGTGACGCTGTGGAAGGGCAAGGGCTGCGATATTTGCCGCGGGAGCGGCTACAAGGGCCGCCTGGGCATCTATGAGTTGATGACGATGAACAACGAGATCGCGGAACTCGTCGTGCGCCGCGCGCCGCTCGCGGATATCAAGGATGCCGCGAAGGCGAACGGCATGAAAGAGATGAAGGAAGACGGGCTGGCGAAAATCCTGAGCGGGCAGACCACTCCGGATGAGGTTCGGCGCGTTGTCTTCACCGCTGGCGGGGGCTAAGACCGAGGGATGCCTCCCCTGCCTGGGGGCAGGGGAGGCATCCCTTTTTTGCGTGACCCTTTTTGAGTAGCCCGCGTATTTATATCGCAGTCAGGGCTGGGCGAATGCGCCCTGCTCGACACTTTCGTAGGAGAAACCGCTCGCCGGAGCTTTGGAGTACGATTCATGTCCACCACTGAGATGCCCGCCTCCCCCGCGCAGCAGGCGCGGCTCCGTTCCCTGGAAGACGCCCATATTGACGAACTGCTGCACCTAACGGTGGATCAAGGGGCGACAGACCTGCACCTCGCGAACGCCCTGCCTCCGGTCCTTCGGGTGGACGGCAAACTGCTCCAGGCCCCCTATGAGCCGTTCACGCCGCAAACGTCCCAGCGGATCGTCTACGATATTCTGACCGATGAGCAGATTCAGAAGTTCGAGTCCTCGTTCGAGCTGGATTTTTCCTATGCCCTGGGACGCACCAGCCGCTTCCGTGTCAACGTGTTCCGCGACAAGGGAACCGTTGCCGCTGCCTTTCGTGTGATCCCCACGAAGATCCCCACGATCCAGGACCTGAATCTTCCCGGTGTGGTCGAGAAGCTGACGCACACACAGCGCGGTCTGATCCTGGTGACCGGCCCGACCGGTTCCGGTAAATCTACCACGCTTGCCGCCATGATCAACACGATCAACCTGACGCGCAGCGAGCACATCATCACCGTCGAGGACCCGATCGAGTACCTGCACAATCACAAGATGTCGGTGATCAATCAGCGGGAACTAGGGCAGGATACCAAGACCTTCCCGAACGCGCTGCGTGCCGCGCTGCGCGAGGACCCCGATGTCATCCTGGTCGGGGAGATGCGCGACCTGGAAACCATGCAAATGGCGGTCTCGTCGGCGGAAACCGGGCACCTTGTTTTCGCCACCCTGCACACGAACTCGGCTTCCTCCACCGTGGACCGGATCGTAGACTCGTTCCCCCCCGGGCAGCAGGAGCAGATTCGGCTCCAGCTGTCGAACAACCTGGTCGCCGTTCTCTCCCAGCAACTCATTCCGCGCAACAATGCGACGGGCCGTGTCTGCGCTCAGGAGATCATGATCGCGACTCCTGCCATCAAAAACCTGATTCGCGAGGCGAAAGCACACCAGATCACCTCCATGATCCAGACATCGGGCAACATGGGAATGCAGACCATGGATATGTGCCTGCGCGACATGTACCTGAAGGGCCTGATCTCACGCGAAATGGCGCTGACCCGGGCAATGAACCGCAGCGACCTCGAAAACATGATCCTGCAGGCCGAAATGGCGGCAGCGGCAACGAACCCCAATGATGCTCGTATCCGTCGCATGTAATCGTAGCCCGTCCGCGACGACCAAAAACAGCCCTGTGCAGCCGCGCGGTTGCACAGGGCTGTTTTCTGCTTAACCCGATGCCATGCTGATTCGCCGGCGTATGTCAGTGGGCAGATTCCGCAGGAAATTCGCCACCGAGCGGCCAGGAACTGCTGGTCAACCTCGCGAAGATATTCGAGGACAGAAATGAATCTTCACCGCTCATCACGGAAGACCGGCTGTTTGAAATACGAGGTCGTGTTCACGAACTGCACCGCCACTGGGACTTCATACTCGCCGGTGGGGTAGTGGAATTGAAATTCTAGATAAACGGGAAACGAAATGCTGGTTTTTGGTGCCATCGCGCCGCACGGCAGCGACATCGTCGAAGAGCTCGCGGCTGATCCCGCAGTTATGGCGCAGACTCGCTGGGCAATGCAGGAGTTAGGGCGGCGGTTTCTTGAGGCTCAGCCCGAAACGGTCGTAGTTCTGACGCCTCACGGCGTCGTCGTGGACGGCGCGATTTCCGTGGGGGCTACCGATCTGGCCAGCGGCAGCCTGGGCGACGCTCCGCCGGGGCAGATCCAGGCGGCTTTTCGAACAGACCTCGAACTGGTGGAGCAGTTATTCGCGGAAGCGCCGGAGCAGCGCCTGCCGCTTGCCCGCCTGGTCGGCGAGGAGGGCGTGCAGGAGACCGTTCTGTCGCTGGATTGGGGGGCGCTGGTCCCGCTCTGGTATACCGCGCACATCGCCACCCCGCGCCCTAAAGTCGTGATCCTAGCCCCGAACCGCAGTCTGCCGCGCGAAACCCTGGTGCGCTGCGGGGTGGCTATCGCCCGCGCCGCCCAGGCATCCGGGAGACGGGTGGCCCTGCTCGCCTCCTGCGATCAGGGCCATGCCCATCACCCCAAAGGCCCTTACGGCTTTTCTCCGGTCGCCGCCGAGCATGACGCCGCCATGTGCGCCATTATCAGGGCGAACGACCTGCCGCGACTGCTGACGTGGCCCGCGAAGTTTCTGGAAAAAGCCAAGGTGGACGCCTACTGGCAGACCATTATCCTGGCGGGCGCGCTTGGGCACACGCCGATGCAGGGCGAACTGCTCTCCTACGAGGCCCCCACCTATTTTGGAATGGCGGTCGCCGCGTACAAGCCGTGCTAGCTTAAACGTTCTGCACCAGTGCCACGCCCCTGTCAACCAGTTCCCGCGCCCGCTCCTGGCTCGCCGCTTCGGCGTAGACCCGAACGACCGGTTCCGTGCCGGAGGGGCGCAGCAGCAGCCAGGACCCATCGGTGAAATCGAGACGGGTACCGTCTTTGCGGGTGATCCGCTCCAGCGCCGCCCCCGCGAACTCCGTGCCACGGAACGAGGCCAGAGCGGAGATAATCAGGTGCATCTTTTCCTGCGGCGGGTGCAGATCGGTGCGGGTGTACTCATGCGGGCCGACCAGCGCGAAGATATCCTCGATCAGGTCCTCCAGGCGTTTCCCTTTGGTCGCCATCGCTTCCAGAAGCAGGATGCCCATCAGGACGCCGTCACGCTCTGGCAGATGATTCTTGACGCCGATCCCGCCGGATTCCTCGCCGCCGATCAGAATATCTTCGCTCAACATCTTCTCGCAAATATACTTGAAGCCAATCGGGGTTTCTGTCAGCGGAAGGCTATAGAGTGCGGTGAGTTTGTCCAGGGCGCGGGTGGTGGAGACCGTGCGAACAACGCCCCCACGCCAGCCTTTTTCCTCGTAGAGATGACGCAGCAGAACGGCGAAGATCCGGTGGCAGTCCACGAAATTGCCCCGGGAGTCGCAGGCTCCCAGTCGGTCCGCATCCCCATCCAGACAAATCCCCACATCCGCTCTGGTCGTGCGAACGGCATCAAAAAGCGCCTCCATGTTCCCGGCGATAGGTTCCGGGTTGACGCCGCCGAAGACGGGGTTTCTCTCGGAACGGATCTCCATGACGGAAACGCCCGCACTGCGGAGCAGATCCGACAGATACCCTGCCCCGGACCCATGCATGGGGTCCACCACCACTTTGAACCCTGCCTTCGCCACGCGGTCCAGGTCCACAAACCGGGCGCAGTGCGCGAGATACGGCTCGGCGATGTTGGTGGTCGAAACGCTGGTCTTGGTGGTCAGAGGGGCCGCCCCGCTCATCAGCAGGTGACGCAGCCGATCTTCCACCTGGGCGACCATCTCGGGGGTCGCGGAGCCGCCATAGTGGGCCTTTATTTTCAGACCATTGAAGCGGGGCGGGTTGTGCGAAGCGGTAATCATGATGCCAACCGCGGCCCCGAAGAAGCGACAGCCGAAGGAGACGGCGGGCGATGAACATTCACGATCGGACAGATAGACCGGCAGGTCATTTGCCTGGGCGACCTGGGCCACGGCAAGAGCGAAAACCTCGCTTTGGGAGCGCCGGTCGTAACCGACGACCACGCCTTTGCCGGGCATCGTGCTGGATTTGACCCAGTCACAGATCGCCTGAGTTACCAGGCGGACATTGTCTACGGTGAAGTCGTCGGCGATAATCCCCCGCCAGCCGTCCGTGCCGAACTTGATGGCCGCCCGCTGAATGTCGCCCCGGGTGGGAAGCCGGGCAACGACGGAGGCGATGATGCCGTCTGCTCCCACCACGCTTCCCGGCTGCACCGTTGCCCCGGCCCGGACCACGCAGTTATCTCCCAGGATACAGCCCCGGACGGTTGCTCCGGCCTCAATGACCGTGCCACGGTAAAGGATAGCATCCTCGATCACCGCGCCCTCCCCGATGCGGCACCTCGACCCGATAGAGGTTACGCCACCGATGCGGGCATCTTTGCCGATCTCGGTATGGTGGTTGATGAAGGCTCGTCCGCCAAGTTCCGCCGTCGGGTGGATCTGGCAGTCCGCGCCGACCCAGACACCGTCCCGCACCTGGTCCCCGTTGATTTCCACATGGACGCGGCGCTCCAGAATGTCGGCCTGCGCCCGCTGATAATCGGTAAGTGTGGAAATCGTGCGCCAGTAACGTCCCTCGGCGACGCAGCCATACATCGGTGAATCCTGGGCCAGAAGCTGCGGGAAAAGCTGCCGCTCGAAGCTGTACTCCGTGTCCGGTGGCATCCGGCGCAGCACGTCGCGCCGCAGCACGTACACCCCGGCATTCACCGTGTCAGAGGCGGCCTCATCTATCGCCGGTTTCTCCGCGAACGAAGTGATGCGCCCTGTGTCATCGGTAACCACGACACCGTACTGACTTGGGTTCTCGGAGACGGCAAGCAGCATCGTTACCGCCGCCTGGGTCTGCTCGTGGAAATGGATCAGCGCGGTGAGGTCCGCATCCATCAGGACATGACCGTTCAGAACCAGAACGTTCTCATCCACCAGGCGATCCGCGACGCTGCGTACCGCCCCCGCCGTGCCGAGAGGGACCTGCTCACGATGGTAGCGCAGGGTCATTCCAAACGCCTTGCCATCGCCGAAACGGGACTCGAACGCTTCGGGCATGGACTGCAAGCACAAAATCACATCGGTGATGCCGTGTCGCTTGAGCAGTTCCAGTTGATACTGAATCAGGGGCTTGCCCGCAAGCGGGAGCATCGCGCGTGGCTGACGTGCGGTCAGCGGGTAAAGGGGCGCTCCGCGCTCCCCGGCAAGAATAACGGCCCGCATAGCTTGTGGGTCTTTCTCCTCTGAGGGTTCGGTCTTGTCGGAGGCTTCAGTATAATCCACGAGGCGCTCTTCTGTCAATCCGCCCGCTGCGCGCCCCGCCCGCTTCGCATCAGCTGACTTGGAGGGTTTCCAGCCCGCCGAGATAGGGCCTCAGCGCCTCCGGCAGGGTCACCGACCCATCCGCCTGTTGGTGGGTTTCCATTAGGGCGGCGACCACACGGGGAAGAGCGGTCCCCGATGCATTCAGCAGGTGTGGGAATTCGAGTCTCGCCCCTGGTTCCCGCCGGAAACGGATCCCCGCGCGTCGCGCCTGAAAGTCCGTGCAGTTGGAGGCGGACGAAACCTCAAGCCATTTCCCCATGCCCGGTGCCCAGGCCTCGACGTCGTAGGTCATCGCCGCTGCGAAGGACATGTCGCCTGCCGCCAGCTTCAGGACGCGGTATGGCAGCCCCAGCAGCTCCAGCACCGCGCAGGCTTCACGCGTCATCTCTTCCACGGCGGCCTGTGAGGTTTCCGGAGCGACATAGCGAAACAGTTCCACCTTATCGAACTGATGGATTCGCTGCAGGCCGCGGGTATCCTTTCCTGCAGCCCCCGCCTCGCGCCGCCAGCAGGGCGAGTAGGCGACATATTTAAGTGGCAGCACTCCCGGTTCCAGATCCTCGCCTCGGTGGACATTCACCAGTGCGGGTTCGGCTGTCGGCACGAAGAACAGGTCAGACTCGTCATCCCGGTACATCTCCGGCAGAAACTTGACGATGTGCCCCGACGCCGTGATGCTCTCGCGTGACAGTGCATAGGGCACGCCGACCTCGGTGTACCCATGCCGCGTGGTGTGCAGGTCCAGCATCAAGGCGATCAGCGCACGCTCCAGCCGTGCCCCGAGGCCCCGGTACAGCACAAAGCCCGACCCGGCCAGCTTCGCGCCGCGCTCGAAGTCGAACAGCGCCTTGCCCAGCGGCATGTCCCAGTGGGGAAGCGGCGGGAAGGGGAATACTCGCGGCTCGTAAGGGGCCGGGTACAGCACGATCGCCTGATCCTCACCGCCCGGCTGGACCGACTCGTGCGGCAGGTTCGGCAGCTTTAGCAGCAGCGTCTCCTGGCGCAGGTTCAGCTCGCGAACGGTGTCTTCCAGCCCCTGAAACGCAGCCTTCAGCTCCGATGACTGCGCGAGCAGTGCGGCGGTATCGCCTCCCGCACGCTTGGTCTGCGCGATCAGGGGACCGATCCGGTTTTGATCGGCTTTGAGGTTCTCCATCTCGGTCTGACGGCGTCGGCGCTCCTCATCCAGGCTAAGAAGCTCGTCAATCACCGCGGGCTTTTCGCCGCGCCGGGAAAGAAGCTCCTTGACACGGTCAGGTTCAGAGCGGATAAGTTTGATGTCCAGCATAGGTTATGGGTTTGCGTGGGCAGACTCTCGTGGTTCCTGTCGGCCCTCATGGTAGCATAGGGGCTTTCCGGGCGCAAGACGGCCCTCCCTGCCTAACTCCACACGGTCGCCGTCGCGGTGCCGTCCTGGTTTTTGATGACGTTTGTCGGAGCGGTCACGGTTCCCCCACCGCACGTCACGGTGATCTCGTGGCTGCCGAGGAAGGCGCGGGTCCGGTAGATGCCCTTTGTGTCGCTTCTGCCGCCTGTTTTAGTCCACCAATCGCCAAAAACAAGCTTTTCGTAGGTTTTCGCGGCAGGAAGAGAAGTCCAGTCTAGACAGTGCTGCAGCAGATGGTGGTAGCTAGAGAAGCTCAGCGGATCAGCAACACCGTTCCAAATTGCGAGGCAGTGAAGTGACCACCCTCAGTGTAGAAAGCAGGCTTCTTGAAATTCAAGTGATAACTCCACGGCCGCTAAAGCGAAGAGGCTTGCGGCGGGATTACATTCGGTCAAAACAACGGAGGACGCGGCGCTGTGCCTCGTCCTCCGCTGCGTTGTCGCAGATGGCGATCAGCCGCGCAGGGCGTCGGCGCGGTCGGTCCGCTCCCAGGCGAAGGCGGGGTTGCCGAAGTGCCCGTTTTT
>JACMJB010000449.1 GCA_014380815.1 Armatimonadota bacterium | reverse complement strand
GGCGACCAGTCCAGGTCGTGGTCGGCATCGAGCGGCAAGGCATCCAAAACAACGATCTTCATTTTCTCTCCGCAGTCGTTCTCGTCTTAGGACCTTAGGACCCAGGATCCTAGGAGACTCTTGCCGTCAGGCCACCGATGGCATTCAAAACCAGAAATACCAGGAACAGCACGGCATCCACCACAAACCGCACCCCCTCCGTCTTATGCCTCAGAAGCAGACCCGCTGCCATCACCAGCAGTGCAAAAAGAGTCGTCAGCACAACGCTGGCGATAAACACCACGATCAGGACATCAATCTGGTTCATACCCGGCCCCTCGTACCCATGCCCGAACTGCAGGTGGAGGAGCGGTCCCGATGCGAACAGCACGGGACAGAGAAGGAGCTTCCGCAAAACGTCTTTCAGGCCCACTAATGCCTCCCCCGGAAATCAAAGAATTTCCGCCTACACATCAACTTTTCCGAAACCGCATCACGACGGCGAGAGGAATCCCGATCTTTTCGTTCAGACCCTGCCCGTAAGTGCTGGCGAGGCGATGATCGGTCAGCGGTTCGGCGATCCGCTCCAGGATCAGGCCCGCGCTCTGCGCCGCCGCGAAGCAGTCAGCGATCGTGTGCGGGGTCTGCAGGACGCGGCATTCCTGTCCGGCGGCGGAGGTAAAGCGAAAGTAGGGCGCTCTGTCCCTGGCGAAGACCGCCTGCGAAGCGGCCCGCGCGGCGCACAGTCCGTGCGGATGATAGTCACTGACCACCAGGGTGCCGCCCGGCGCGAGCGTCCGGGCAATCTCCCTGAGTGCGGGCGCGAGGTCGGGAAGAAACGACAGGGCAAGGGCGCAGACGGCAGCCTCAAGGCTGCTGTCCGCGAGCGGCAGGTCGCCGTTCAGGTCGCCTGTGCGCCAGGTGATCGGAAGTTCCGCTCGCCGCGCCTTTCGCTCCGCGACCGCGAGCATGGCGGGGGCGAGGTCCACGCCGATCACCTCGGCGGGGCCAAGCCGCGCTAGCTGAAGGGCATACCGCCCCGTCCCGCAAGCCAGGTCCGCCACCCGCCCAGACCGGGACAGATCGGGCAGCAGCGAAAGAACCGCGCCGCTTTCCAGGAGAAGCGTGGGGTTCCCGGCCAGGCGGGCGTCGTAGGTGTCCGCGATCTCCGTGAAGGCATCAACCGGTGCCAGGAAGAGGGCGTCGCCGTCCATTCTGGCTTTTGCGGAAGCATCGGGCACTGTCACTTAGCTCCTGTTCAAACCTATTCAAAAACGAACCGGCTCCAGGCTGCCCGCCTACCGCATCGCCCCGATCACGGCTTTGACGAACTCGGCAGTGGTGGCCGTCCCGCCCAGGTCGCGCGTGATGTATTTGTGCTCCTGAAACACCTCGAAGACGGCATTTTCTACCCGGTTTGCCGCTTCGGTCTCGCCCAGATCGCGCAGCATCATGACGGACGAGAACAGAACCGCGGTCGGATTGGCAAGCCCCTTGCCGGCAATATCCGGTGCGGACCCGTGCACGGCTTCGTAGACCACGGCATCCGCACCGATATTCGCGGACCCCGTGACCCCAAGCCCACCGACCAAACCGGATACCAGGTCGGACACGATGTCGCCGTACAGGTTCTCCATCACCATCACATCGAACTGCTGGGGTTTGGTCACCAGCTGCATGCAGCAGTTGTCCACGATCATCTCGGTATACTCGATTTCCGGATACTCGCGCCCCACCTTGCGGCAGCACTCCAGAAAGAGGCCGTCGGAAAGCTTCATGATATTGGCTTTGTGAACCCCGGTCACCTTTTTGCGCCCATTGAGGCGGGCATACTCAAAAGCATGTCGGGCAATGCGGGTGCTGGCGACCTCGGTGATGATCTTGAGCGACTCCACGACACCCGGCACGACCACGTGCTCGATGCCCGAATACAGGTCTTCGCTGTTTTCGCGCACGACGATAATGTCAATATCCTTGAATGGGGTCACGATCCCGGGCAGGTTACGGGCCGGGCGGACGTTGGCATAGAGGCCGAGCCGCTTGCGCAGAGAAACGTTCGCACTGACGAAGCCGCCGCCGACCGGGGTCGCAATGGGGCCTTTGAGCGCGAGTCGGTTCTTGATGACCGCATTCACGACCTCATCCGGGAGCGCGGTCCCGTAGCGCGGCACGACATTCGCGCCGGCTTCCTGCGTATCCCAGGTAAACCGGAGTCCGGTCGCCTCCAGAATACGAACCGTGGCATCAATGACCTCCGGTCCGATACCGTCGCCGGGGATCAGGGTCACTGTGTAGGGGTCCTTCTCCACGGTGCCCGTTCGCGCCGCCGCGATCGTCCCCGCCTCGATCTTGGAAACGCCCTGCATCTCCGCTGCCATGGTTCCGTTGGTCGCCTGTTCGCTCAAAAAATCACCCCTTAACCCGCACCGCGGTTGATGCCCGCTTCTCTGACTTCTCCGACTTCTCTGGGGTCATTGTAGCCGATGGAGTGGCGGCGGGGCAATGCGGGGCGATAGAGAGGCCAAAGGCGTAGCGGGTGCACGCTTTCACGCCGGAAGGCTGGACCCTCCCCCACGCCGTCTGTATACTAACCGTATCCTCGTTTTGGAGATCCCCCTGCGTACTTGCTTTCTTTCCGGCCTTTTTGCCGACAGCCTCCGGGCTGTCCTGTCAGCGACTGCCGCTCTGATCTGCGTTTCGTCCGGACAGGTACGCGCTGTGCCGCAGGCTCCGGTCAGCATGGCCCCTGCCCCGAAACCGCTGACGTTTCAGAGCCTGTTCGGCCCCGGTCCGACCCTTGGCGCGGGAGGCGGCCTTCCTGAAATCGTCCGCTGGCGCGCTGATGGGGAGCGTTACCTGCAGCGGGTCACGCTGCCCCTCGCCGGGGGGCAGGTCGTGAACCTTCTTTCGGTGCAGGCGGGAACCGGTGCGACCGAGACACTGTTCGCCTCAGATGTCGTTTCCAGAGCGATGAAGGCGGCGGGCGCGAAGAATCCGGAGGTGAACAGAAGCCTGGGCAATACTGCCGCGCTGGATGCCGCGGAAAACCGACTGCTGGTGCCGGGCGACGGCGATCTCTGGTCGTACCACCGGCCCTCGGGCAGGGCGCTGCGCCTGACCCGGACCCCTGACCTCCCGGAAACGGACACCCTTTTCAGCCCGGATGGGCGCTGGGTCAGCTTTGTGCGAGGGAACAATCTCTGGATCGTGCCCGCCGACGGCAGCGCGCCCGAACGGGCGGTCACCACGGACGGCGGCCCGCTCCGTCTGAACGGGCGGCTGGGCTGGGTGTACGAAGAAGAGATCTATGGGCGCGGTGGCACCAGCGGCTGTGCCTGGAGTCCGGACAGCCGGCGTATCGCTTTTTTGCGGACCGATGAATCCCCGGTCAAACCGTTCCCGATTTTGGACTCGGTTCCCCGCGACCAGAAACTGACCGAGCAGCGCTATCCGCTTCCCGGGGACCCGAACCCGGTCGTCACCCTCGCCATCGCGACGGTTGCGGAGTCTGTTCTCTCGGCTCCATCTGTTCGCGACGTGGACACCGCACCCTACCCGGACCAGGACCGGCTGATCGTTCGCTTCGGCTGGACCCCTGCCAGTGACCGGGTCGTGCTGGAGGTGCAGAACCGCATCCAAAACCGGCTTGATCTGCTGGTCGTACCCGCTGACGGGGGCGGCAGGCCGACACGCCTCCTCACGGAGACGACAGCGGCCTGGGTAGACCCTATCGCCCTGCCGCTGTGGCTCAAGGACGGCAGCTTTCTCTGGCAGAGCGACCGGACCGGCTGGCGCCACCTGTATCGCTACCGGCCGGACGGCATCCTGATCGGCGCGGTAACGACCGGCGACTGGGATATTCGTGAGGTGTACGGGGCGGACATGGCGTTTGTCTACTTTAGCGGCACGATGCGCGACTCGACCGGCGTGGACCTGTTCCGCGCTGGCCTGGCCGGAAACGCTCCCGCCCCCCCGGAGCGGTTGACGGAGCGGGTGGGGACCCACCATTCGCGCATGAACGCCGCTTTTACGCGGTACCTGGACACCTTCAGTGATCTATGGACCCCGCCCCAGATGCGCTTGTTTGATCTGGCGACCGGGAACCGCGAGAGGCGCGTTGTCGGGGATAATGCCGCTGCGGTCGCCCGCCGGAAGGGGTATTTCTACAGCCGCCCGGCGCGGCTCACAATAAAGGCGCGGGACGGCTTCCCGCTGGAGGCCATCCTCATCAAGCCCGCGAACTTCGACCCCTCGAAGCGCTACCCGGTGTATCAGGAGGTGTACGGTGGGCCGGGTTTCCCGCTGGTCCGTAATGCCTGGAGCGGCGGAAGCCTGTTCTATCAGCTTCTGGCACAGAAAGGCTATGTGGTCTGGCTCTGCGACAACCGTTCCGCGGGCGGCAAAGGGGCAAAATCGCAGTGGACGATGTACAAAAACCCTGGCGAGGGCGAGCTTCGGGATGTCGAGGACGGGCTAGCGTGGCTGAAACAGCAGGCTTGGGTGGACAGCAACCGCATCGCGATCTACGGCTGGAGCTACGGCGGCTTTCTGGTGGAGTACGCGTTGACTCACAGCAAATCGTTCAAGGTGGGGATTGCGGGGGCGGGGGTCTCCGACTGGCGGCTGTACGACAGTGTCTACACCGAACGCTACCTGGACCTGCCGTCCGCGAACCCCGATGGATACCTGAAAAGCGCCCCGCTCGCCGCCGCCGCTTCGCTGAGCGGTAAGCTGCTGCTGCTCCACGGTCTTGCCGACGATAACGTCCATCTTCAGAACACGCTGCAGTTCGTCTACGCTCTGGAGCGGGCCGAAAAGCAGTATGACCTTTCGGTCTATCCCCGTTCCCGGCATGGCATCGGTGAACCCCCGCTATACCGTCACTTGCAGCAGCGTATTTTGGACTTCCTCGCCGCCAACCTGTAGCCTGGTGCCTGCCCCTCCGCTGATTTGGCTTGATGGCCCCCCTTGCCCAGGCCCGTTCCGCTTCGGTTCGGCACGACCGCTCCTCGTTCCCGCCGAAGAATCAGAGCGCGACACCGAACAAAGCGGGCAGCACGTCTTCGGCGCGTCCGTAGTAGGCTTCGTCGAAGTGAACGGCGACGCCTGCGGGGAGCGGGTCCAGATTGACCAGGATGGTGCGCGCACCGACGGTTTTGGCGACCTCGACAAACCTCGCGGCGGGCCAGACCTGACCGGATGTTCCCACGGACAGGAACAGGTCGCAGGTGGAGAGAGCATCTCCCACCGCTTCGAGGGTCTGCGGCAGGAGGCTCTCGCCGAACAGCACGACATCGGGGCGCAGGGTGGCCTGGCGGCAGACCGGGCACACTGGTACGTCCTCGGTCTCGTGAAGCGAGGTGTCGGCGAAGGGTTCGGACGGGCACTCTCTGCTGTCAGCGCGCAGGCAGCGGGTGCGGAAGGCTGATCCGTGTAGTTCCCACACCCCGGAGGTGCGGGCACGCTGATGCAGGCCGTCCACGTTCTGGGTCACGACTGCCACCTGCCCCCGGCCCACAAGGCGGGTCTGCAGGTCGGTGATGGCTTGATGGGCGGCGTTCGGGGTCGCGGCGAGCGCCTGGGTACGGCGCGTCCGGTACAGCCGCCACAGTTCCGGGAGCGAGCCGGGCAGATTACGCGCATCGGCGATGCGGGCAATCTCGGCTTTTTCCCACAGCCCTCCCGGACCGCGATACGTGGACAGGCCCGACCCCGCTGAGATTCCCGCGCCGGTCAGGACGACAACATGCCGGTACGACGCCAGGTCAAGGGGGAGCAGCGAAGCGGATGGGGTTGGCACAGTGCGTCACCGGCCTGCCAGTTCGGCCTGCTGGGTCATCTCTTCGAGTTCACGACGGGCATCACGGCGGTCGCGAACCAGGCTGTCCTCCACGATATGACCATCCTTGAAGCGGATGATGCGGGTGGCATGATCGGCGATGTCCTGTTCGTGGGTGACCATGACCACGGTTTTCCCCTCGCGGTTCAGTTCCTGAAAGATGTCCATGATCTCGACGCTGGTGCGGGTGTCGAGCGCCCCAGTCGGTTCGTCCGCCATGATAACGACAGGGTCGTTGACAATAGCGCGGGCGATGGCGACGCGCTGCTGCTGCCCGCCCGAAAGCTCGTTGGGCTTGTGGTGGGTCCGGTCGGAAAGGCCGACTCGCCCCAACGCCCAGCGCGCCCGCTCCTCGCGCCCGCCCTTGCCCGCGTACAGCATCGGCAGTTCGACATTGCGCTGCGCGGAGGTCCGCGCGAGCAGGTTGAAGGATTGGAAGACAAATCCGAACTTCTGGTTCCGTACCTCGGCCAGCCGGTTGTCGGAAAGCCGGGCGACTTCCTCGTTGTCCAGGATGTACTCGCCGGACGTGGGACGATCCAGGCAGCCCAGAATATTCATAAAGGTGGATTTGCCCGACCCCGACGGCCCCATGATGGCGACAAACTCTCCGGCGTTGATGGTCAGATCAATGCCGAGCAGGACTGGAACATCCATCGTCCCGTTTTTATAGGTTTTCCGTAGCTCGCGGACTTGAATCAGTGTCATGGTGTTGGTGCCGATTGCCCTTCTTTCTGGCGAAGACCGCGATGATCAGAGGGGTTACGGTCACTGCCGACCCGCCCCGAAGCGTCAATGTCCCCGGCGGACTTGCTCGCCTGGTTCCGGCCCGCACCGGCATTGTGCCCCTCGTCGCACTTCCAGTCAATCATGATTCGAGGCAATGAGGTAGCCTGAACGTAATCCGTCAGTGTCTCCTCAATGACATAGTACAGCTGGAGGGAAGAAAGCCGCTTTTGTCCAGTATGCGTTTTGTTCCACTCACGGCACAGATAGCGGCAGTAGACCGGACGCTGATCGCTGTAGATCCGCGCCCACAGGTTCATTTCGTAGCGACGCCACCGCTCGTTCTTGAACTCGTGGGAGACCAGGATGTCCGGCTTTTCCCAGCGGATCGGCTTCCCCAGGGTGGACTCACCCCGGAATAGGTCCAGCGTCGTGCCGTCCCTCAGCTTCGCCGGATACACAAACCAGCCGTCCTCGGTGAGCGGCTTGGGAGCGAACATCTGCCAGCCCTGGTCTACGTGCGTCACCTGCGCCACCCGGTTGAGCGAGTACGGGAGCAGTCGCGGCCCCCAGCGGTTTCCCGTGGCCCGGAAGTTCCACAAAAAGATGTAGACCAGGAGCAGTCCGGCGACGGTGTTGAGGAGGATTGCCCGCCAGTTGAAACGATAACGACGCAAAACCGGCTCGGCAGGAGGGCTTTGCGAGGCGAGAACCCATTCCCGCTCCGCGACTCGCGCGGCCTGTGCCTCGGTGCCCCCTGACAGGGAAACAAGGGGCGCCGCCGCCGCACGACGACGGGGCAGATACCTCCCTGCCCCACGTTCTGCCCAGTCCCAGAACTGCGTGGGCAGGAACGGCACCCAGGCTACGGCGGACACATAATGAAAGGCGCCAAGATCCAGAGTGGCGTTTAGGAGAACGAGGTGGAACGTGAAAAACGCCAGCACCAGCGCGAGGCGCACACGGGGGAACGGGAGCAGGAACGCGAGTGTCGGGCCGCCCGCCTCCATCCAGAGCGTCATCCAGGTCATGACCTGAAGAAGCTGCGGGACATTCAGGAGGAACTGTCCAACGGGGGTGGCATACAGGTCAATGCTGAGAGCATAGTAGACCGCTGTGCCGTCCACGTGCCAGGACGGATCGGTCTTCGAGGCAACCGCGAACCAGTACAGGAAGCCGACCTGCAGCAGCAGCGCCGCTGACCCGACCGAGAGGAACCGGGGCTGCAGGGGCGGGAGGCTGGGACCGTGCCCGGTGCGGGCATCCAGAGAGCCGCGCGCGCCGAGCGGCAGGAACATCCCCCAGAATAAGAGCATGCGTAGCAGATCGTCGGCGCTATTCAGGATCAAGGGGTTGCGAAGCTGAACCGACGACAGCAGGTACCAGGTGGCGACCGTCGAGATCGGGGTGCGGTAGCCCACCAGCAGGGCGACTGCCCATAGCGCGGCGAGCACGAACCAGGCCGCCTCGCCCGCCTCGGTGCCGGTGAGCATGTGGACCGAGAAATGCGGGGACCAGTTGGCGGGGTCGCGGGCAAGCAGGGCGGCGCGGGGCAGGATGCCACTGTCGGTGTAGTGGGCGGCAAGATCTCCCGCGCGTCCCACCAGGTCCGCGAGCACCAGTGCGGCAAGCAGTACCCGCAACAGTGCCAGCGAGCGCAGGTCAATAGCGAATAGGCGGTCCGCACCGCGAAGCCACCAGGGAGGCATCAGTGCCGCCGACTGGGGGTGCGACCGTTCCCCCTTTGCTTTTGCCCGTGCCTCACCCATACGTATTCCGGCTAATTGTACCGCCCCTCCGCCGATTTGGCTTGATGGGGTCCCCCTTATGCAAAGGGCGTTATAGGTTTACTGTCCGAACCGGACAGCGAGCACAGCGGTGACAATGTAGAGAACGAGGTTGATGAGTAGCGGGCGGTCCTCGATCAGAACCTGCTCCGGTGCCTCACCCATGCCCCTGCGGTGCGACAGATACAGATAGCGGAACAGGCCATACAGCACAAAGGGGATAGTCGCCATCAGATAGTGGCGTTTTCCCCCTGTCGGGGAGTTAAAGGTGTACAGCGAGTAGGCCATCAAGCAGGCCGAAGCGACGATGTTGATCATCTGATCCAGCATCGGCAGAGAGTATTCGGCGAGGATAGGCCGGGTGGCGGGCCGGTCGCCCAGGGTAACCAGTTCACTGCGACGTTTGGTCAGCCCCAGGAAAAGGGCGAGCAGCAGCGTACACAGCAGCAGCCAGACCGAGCTTTCCACCCTGATCGCCAGCGCGCCCGCTGCCGCCCGAAGCACGAAGCCCGATGCCAGCGCAAGCACGTCCAGCAGAACAATGTGCTTGAGTCGGAATGAATAGGCGACCGTGATCGCGAAGTACAGGGATGCCGCCAGCAGAAACGGCAGACCGATGAACCGCCAAGCGAGCAGCAAGGCAAGTGGTGTCGCCAGTGTGAAGAAGAGCCAGGCTATCCCTGGCGGTAGTTCGCCGGAGGCGATAGGGCGGAGCCGCTTTTTGGGGTGTTGCCGATCCGCCGCGACGTCCTGAAGATCGTTGAGCAGATACGCGCAGCCTGACAGCAAGCAGAAGATCGCGAACGCGCCCACCGCGAGCAGAACGTCGGAAAGCGGGTGTCGCTGGTTCGCGGTGAAGACCAACCCCGCGAACAGAAGCAGGTTTTTCGTCCACTGCTTGGGGCGCAGGGCTAGAAGAAGGGCGACCGGAAGCGCGCGCTTCCGGGGAGGCGATTCGGCGGCAGAAAGCGGGGGCGAGGGGCGGGCGGTGGTGCCGCCCGCTCCCGGCAGAGGAATCACGCTACGCGGTGACTTCGACTTCCGAGGTCGTGGTAACCGGCTTCTTGATGCCGTCCACGTCGGTCACGGTAAGCGTCACGGTAAACTTGCCCGCCTTCTTGAAGACATGGGTAATGACGCGGCCCTCGCTGTCGGCCTGGATGCCATCGCTGGCATCGAAGTCCCAGGTGTAGCGCAGCGTGGTCGCGCCGCCCTCGGCACTACCGATGAAGCTGATCGTATCATTGACGAAGACGGGGGGGAGATCCAGCGGCTGGACCGAGAACTCGGTCTCGTCGGTGATTACCCCGATCTCGCCCAGATTGAAGACGGCGTACCGGTCGCCAAAGACCGCCATCTGCTTCACCTTGGCCCCGTCGCCGGAGGGAACCGGGCCGGGCTTCCCGTCCGCACCTTTTTTGACCAATGCGGAAACCGGGAACGTGATCGGCACGTAGGCGTCCGGGTCGTCGGTCGGGGCGATGGACACGGGCCGAATCAGCTCATAGGTCGTGCCGTCCGCCATGGTGAGCAGAAAGCGCATCCGCTCGAACGGGGAGGCCGCGCGTCGCGCCGTTTCGCCGCTGCCGGGATCGAAGCTGTTCTGCGCGCCGCTCGCGCCGGAAAAACGGACCCGCAGCCGGACATAAGCGTTGGGGTTGCCGAACGCGCTGCCAAGATCCACCGGGTTGGTGAAATCCAGTCTGCCACCCTGGTAGAAGCCCTGGGTGGTCAGGCGGATACTGCTGTCGCCGACAAAGATATTCTCTTTCGACTGCTCCGCCCGCCCGCTCCCCCAAGATCCCAGCTTGACATTGGCGTTTTCCGCGAGGTCTCCCTGAAAAATGCCGATACTGAGCCGGCTTGATGCGGCGGCGTCCTGGGCGAGGGCATTCGCCGGGGGAATGGTTCCCATCACGGCTGCCCCGGTTGCCAAGCCCAGCGCGGCGAGTAGGGCACCGCCGACCCGTCGGCTATATCGTCTTCGATGCTGCTTTGGCTGCATGGGAGAAAAATCGGTTCCTTTCGGTTCAGGACGGCGCAGTAATTGAGGAAAAGCACCGGCCTATATTATAAGAGGTACTGGGCGAACTGCGCAACTGCCCTGCTGCGAACCAAAAGACCCCTCCG
>JACMJB010000448.1 GCA_014380815.1 Armatimonadota bacterium | reverse complement strand
TGCCGATGCGGCCGCCGGGCAGCGTGCCCTGGACGCCGCTCAGATCTACGTTGTTGGCTGAGGCCATCGCGCTCGCGGTCGGGGTCACCGGCGTTTCACGACCATTCGAGGCTGGCGGAGCGGCGACCGCTGTGTGGGCAGTCGCCGTCGCGGTGGGGGGAGGGGGTGTCGCGGGAGCGGAGGCGGCAGGAGCGGCGCCGTTCTCGGAGACAAACCCGATGACCTCCCCGACTCCGACCGTGTCGCCCTCCTGACGGCTGATCTCGCCAAGGGTGCCGGAGGTCTCGGCGGGCACCTCCACATTGACCTTATCAGTCTCCAGTTCGACGACCGGATCTCCAGCGGTGATAAGATCCCCCGGGGCTTTCAGCCAGCGGGCGATCGTGGCCTCGACGACCGATTCGCCAAGCGCGGGCACTCGTATCTCTACCGGCATGTCTTTATATCCTGTGGTTTCGTGGTTCTGACGTTCGTGATTCGGGCGAAAGCAGGGTCAGGAAGGAACGGTCTCGCCGCCCCCGCGCTCGCTGTTTACTTCGGTGATCTGGGTTGTGGTCGCAACAGGTGCGCCGGTCTTCGCCTTCGCACCGGCCCCATTCTTCGCTGCCGAAGAGCCGTTTCTCCCGTTCTGGGAGGAGCCGTCCGAGGGCCGTGTGATGTCGCCGGCGATCTTATAGGCTTCGGCGACGATGCGCTCCTGCTCCGCGCCATGGTCCGTGATCGAGCCTTCGGCGGGGCTGGAAGATTCCGGGCGCCCGATGTAGCGCAGAAGGACGGTTTTGCCGGTGAGCAGATCCTGGAAACGAGGCTGCAGAAAGGTCCAGGCTCCCATATTACGTGGCTCCTCCTGAACCCAAACGACCTCTCGCAGGTTGGGGTAGGAAGCAAGCAGCGTCGTCAGGGCATCAGTGGGGAACGGATTCAGCTCCTCGACTCGCGCCACGGCGACCGAATCGCCGCCGACATACTCATCGCGCGGGGCGAATTTTGGTCCGCCGCCGTATACCAGGTCAATATAGACCTTGCCGGTGCAAAGCGCCAGCCGGGTGACCCGCTCCCGGCGCGTGTCCCCGCGAGGATCGTCGAGGACCGGCTGAAACGTGCCCTCGGTCAGATCAGACAGCGACGAGGCGGCGCGGGGATGCCGCAGCAGCGCTTTGGGAGTCATGACGACGAGCGGGCGGGGGACGGCCTCAAGCTGCGCGGCCTGACGCCGCAGCAGATGGAAATACTGCGCCGCTGTGGTGCAGTTGACCACACGCATGCTGTCGCCCGCGCAAAGCTGCAGGAACCGCTCCACGCGTCCGGACGAGTGCTCCGGCCCCTGGCCTTCGTAGCCGTGCGGCAGCAGCAGCACCACGGAGGGCGACTGATGCCATTTGGCATTCCCGGATGCGATGAACTGATCCACGATCACCTGGGCGCCGTTCACAAAATCGCCGAACTGGGCCTCCCACAGAACCAGGGTATCGGTGGCATGGACGCTGTACCCGTACTCGAATCCCAGCACGGCAGTCTCGGAAAGCGGACTGTTGATGAGGGCAAACGAGGCCTGGGCGGTCGGGACGGCATGCAGGACGTTATGCTCCAATCCCGTGGTGGGATCATGAAGCACCAGATGACGCTGGGTAAATGTGCCCCGCTCCGTGTCCTGCCCGGTCAGGCGGATCGGCGTACCGTCTTCGAGGATCGAGCCAAGTGCGAGGGCCTCGGCGTGCGCCCACAAAATACCGCCTTCTGTCCCCAGGGCGGCCTTGCGCGGCTGAACGAACATCCGCGCAAGCTTGGCATCCACAGTGAAGCCTTCCGGCGCGGTCGTGATCGCTTCGTTGATCGCGGTCAAACGGTGCGCGGGGACAGCGGTCTGCGGGCCAGCGGCTTCGGGCGCGTCGGTCAGTGCGTCCGGATTACGGGTCGCTCCGGCGGCGGCCTCGGCGGGCGGTGCGTTCTTGGCTTCCATCAGTCGTGCCTGAACAGCGGCGACCAGAGCCTCGGCCTCGTCGCGGGTGACCAGCCCTTGCTTCTCCAGTTCCTTGGCCCAGATCTCGCGGACGCGAGGATACTGACGGATCTTTTCGTACATGCGCGGCTGCGTGAAGGCTGGTTCCTCGCCCTCGTTGTGCCCCAGACGACGATAGCCGATCAGGTCAATCAGGAAGTCCTTGCCGAATTTTTCGCGGTAGGCGCAGGCCATCCGCGCCACCGCGATACAGGAGGCGGGGTCATCCGCATTTACGTGGACGATCGGGACCTCGAAGCCCTTGGCAAGATCGCTGGCGTAGAGCGTAGAGCGGCCCTCGCGCGGAGTGGTCGTGAAGCCGATCTGGTTGTTCGCGATCAGGTGAATGGTGCCACCGACCGTGTAGCCGGAGATCTGCCCCAGGTTCAGTGTCTCCGCCACAACCCCCTGACCGGGGAACGCGGCATCCCCGTGGATCACGATCGCTAGCGATGCCCGCTTATCCCGCACGGGCACCCCGGCATGGTCGCGGGTCTCCTGTGCGGCCCGCGCCCGTCCCACGACAGCCGGGTTGACAAACTCCAGGTGGCTTGGGTTGGGGGCAAGTGTAATCGGCATCTCGTTGATGCCGTTCTCGACATACCCACGCCGATAGCCCTTATGGTACTTCACATCGCCGGTATAGCCCAGTGCACCCGTGCCGGATACGGCAGGCTTGGCGTGGGGGGCGTTCGGGTTGGGAAACTCGGACAGAATCGCTGCGTAGGGCTTGCCCAGGATATGCGCCAGCACGTTCAGACGGCCCCGGTGGGCCATGCCGATCACGACCTCGCGGGTCCCCGTGCGGGCGGTGCAGTGGACGATGGCGTCAAGGATCGGGACCATCATGTCCAACCCCTCGATCGAGAACCGCTTCTGTCCCTGGAACGGCGGCGTCTTCTGCAGAAACTGCTCGAAGGTATCCACCTCGGAAAGCCGTTCCAGCACCTCGCGCTTGTCCTCGGCGGTGAACTGCTGGAAGAAGCGGCCAGTTTCGGCAGCATCCCGCAGCCACTCGCGCTCCTCGGTGATCTGGATGTGGTCGTCCTCGTAGCCGACCGAACCCGAATAGGCCTGCCGCAGCTTGCCCAGAGCTTCCAGCGCGTTCGCTGCGTTCTTTGCCAGTGGCCCGCCGATCACACTCGCGGGAAGCGCGGCGAGATCGTCCGTGGTCAGGTCGTGGGTGGCAAGCTCCAGCGCCCGGTCGCCCGGTGGCGGACTGCCCAGCGGGTCCAAACGCGCCTCCAGATGCCCTAGCTCACGCACGATGCGTGCAAGCCGGGCGACGGCGACAACTTTGGTTAAGTTCTCCCCCCCCGCCCCCTTCGGGGCCAACGGCTCGTTGGATCGTGTACTGGGTGTATTGGCTCCGCCAGGGATCGCGCCCCAGACAGGGGCGGGGGGGGAAGAAACTACTCCGCCGCCATCCGGGGAGGAGAGCGGTGGAGCGAAGCCGTCTGCAAAGCGGGCGCGGGTCTCCGGGTCAACGGAGGCGGGATCCTGCTGGTAGCGTTCGTAAAGTTCGAGGACGTACCCAGCGTTTGGGCCGTAGTAGTCTAGCAAAGTGCTCATAAGCAGCGGTTCAGCCTGATTTTTCGTTGTCGCGACCCTTCGCATCAGCGCTGAGCTTCGGGATTCGCGGCGCGAGTGGACCGTTTTCTCGCTCCGGCGCTGGAGCGCGGCCCGCCACACAAGACAAAGCCTGAGACCACGACGCCCCCTCTTTGAGCGCGCGACCTCACAGCGTGATTAATATTGTACCGCCGATTTTTCGTCCGCGCCGTGCCCCGGAGTGGCCCTATGAGGTAAAACTCCGGGCCACCACTCAGAAACTCACTCAGGCTGCGTGTTCGGGTCGCGAGGGCTAGACCTGATTCCCATCCACGACCTTTTCACAGATGACATCAAACCGGTCCAGGGCATGCGCGCCAAATGAGGTGATCAGCGCCACATCGGCGGCATCTCGGCCCACCGCCATCAGCGTGCGTCCGTAGCGGGGGGTGTTGTAGCGGGCATCGAAGGCCCACCACCGGTCCCCAAGATACACCTCGAACCAGGCAGAAAAGTCCATTGGACCGTCCGATAGGGGGACATTGATATCGCCGAGGTAGCCGGTCGCGTAGCGGGCCGGGACGCCAAGACAGCGGCAAAGGGTGACCGCGAGATGCTGATAATCGCGGCAGACCCCGGTCCCATCGTTCAGTACATCAACCGCGGTCTTTGTGGAGTCGGCGAAGTGATACCCGAACGTAACGTGATGATGGGCGAAATCGCAGACTGCCTGGACGCGCCCCCAGCCGGGAGGGGTCGTTCCGAACGTATCCCAGGCAAAGCCTGAAAGCTTATCTACCTCGCAGTACCGGCTGGCGATCAGAAACTCAAGGGTCTCGTGGGGCAATGCTTCGATCGGGTGCTGCGGCGCGTCCCACGCGGTGGGGTCCGGGGTGTCCGGGCCTTCGATCACGGCATCGGCATGGAAGGTGACCGAGCCGGGCGGTGCCACGAGCCGAGTACAGAGATTCCCAAAGCCGTCTACGTATTCGTGGGTGGCGACCGTATCCGGAAGGACACGAAGCGTGTCCGGCTGTTGAAAGCGGGTCTTTAGCTCCGGGCGCGTGCTCAGCATCAATACCATTGGGGTAGGGGCAGCAACGGTGACGGCAATATCGTATCCGATCCGTATCAGCATGGGTTCGGTTCTCGGTCTCCTTGGAAAGTGGCGGGCAGGACGGGTGGCTTCGCACCGGCGGTCCGCATCGGACCGGCGATGTCCCAGCGTCGGGCAGTACCGCTATTTTAGCGTACTTTCAGTAGGAATCTGCGATTCACCGCCATCCGGCCTCAGGAACTTGTCCAGCCGGGCGTTGGTGGCATCCCTCCGCGCCTCGATCTCAGCCCTGCGCTCCGGCTGCAGCGCGGCCCACCGCGCCATCGCCTCGGCATACAGTGCGCGTGCCTCCTGCCGCCGGATCTCCACATCTGTCCCCAGAACCGCTGCCGAGTAGAGTTCCATCTGCTGATACTGCGGCGTGGTGTTCGAGTACACTTCGACCACGCGGGCGGCCTTTTCATAGTTCGCGACTGCCTCCCGGCGCGCCCCGCGTGCCGCGGCATCGGTGGCGAGGGCAGCATAGGCGAAGGCGGGGTGGATCTCCCGCAGTTCTGGAATCGCCCGTACCTGCCCGACCAGCCCCGCATCCAGTGCCGCAATCCGCCGCCACGCTTCCAGCGCCTCCCCGCGGCGGCCCTGTTCCTGCAGCACGGATGCGAGCTTCCGCCAGGTCTGCAGCGCATTGGGGTCCGCCTTCGTGGCCTGCCGGTAGGCCGTGATAGCCTCTTCCAGACGCCCCACGCGCCGAAGCGATTCGGCGAACTGATACCACCGCTTTCCGCTTGGCTCGACGCGTGCGGCCTCCTGTGGCCGACCTGCATAAAGCAGCAGGTTCGGGTCCGGCGGCCAGACATTCACCGGCTCAACCTGTCGCCGTGTCTGTCGGTACCTCGCCTCGGCGGCATCCCGAACCTGCACAACCTGAAAGAGAAGCAGGGAGAAAACAAGGCCAAGCGCGGCAGCGATGCGTGGCGCAAGCGCACCTCCCCCCCCCGGCCCAGAGACCGGGGGGGGGAGTCTGATCCCGCCCGCAAGGCCGATGGACGCCCAGAACGCCAATCCATTGCCGAGCAGCGACCATTCCGAATCGAAGACGCTGCGAAGCCCCCCCGCGACAACCCCGCCCAGGACGCCGCAGAGCAAAAGGCGCGGCAGATCGCTGCTATTCTCTCCCCTGTCGCTCCGCCGCAGCAGGGCCGCCACCCCGGCAAACAACACGGCGGCAATCGTCCCGATCGCCGTCGCCAGGGCGGGAAATCCCTGCTCGCTTGCGGTCTGCAGATACGACGAATGCGCAAGGTCGGTTCGTGCGACCAGAGCATAGGGAGGGTAGCGCACGGAAAAGGTGCCGGGGCCGGTCCCCAGCAGCGGATTCGCTGCCGCCATGGCGACCACACCCTTCCAGGTCAGGGTACGATACGCGCCAGAATGCTCATCCCCGCCGCCGCTGCCACCGCCTTCGGCACGGGCGGTCAGCGGGCCGCGAAACGCAAAACCAAGCAGAGCGAAGGCGGCAAGGAGCGCGCCGACTCTTGCCCAGGGAAGCCGCGCCTCGCCCCCGCGCTGTGAAACCAGCGCCAGCAGCAGGGCGACAAACAGTCCCAGTCCGGCAATCGCGATTCCCGCCCGCGAACCCGTGGCGACCAGTGCGCCCAGCGAGAGCGCGGTGATCGTCCCCAGCACCAGCGCCCCGATCCGCTCCCGCGCCGCAAGGCAAGCCGCCGCCGCGATCGGCAGGCACAAACCGAGAAATCCTCCGGCGAAGTTCGGGGAAAAGAACGTTCCCGATGCCCGGAACCCCCGGTTCCCCGCCTGCGCCTCGGCCCCGTAGCTTCGCGCGATGGTGATCGCGACTCCCGCCGCCCCCAGGATCAGCGCCCCAGTCAGCAGCGTCACAAAACGCGGGTCCTGCCGCGCGAGACGCAAGCTGAGTGTCGCCGCCAGCGCGTAGCAGAGCCAGTCCAGGGTCGCGGGGAGCAGGGCGAAAAGCAGCACCTCGCTGGTCAGAAAGCGGGAATGGACGAGCAGCGAAAGCAGAGTCAGTCCGAAAGTAAGCCAGGGCAAGAAGAAAAAGAGGCGCTGGCTCCCATCGGCTTGTCCATTTCCCCTCTCCTCCCCTCCGCCTGCTGGCGGGGAGGACGGCGGGGGGAGGAGGGTCCCCAAGTGGGGGGGGATAAGAACCCCCGCCAGGCACACCAGCAGGCGAACGGCAAGGAGCGCGGTGTCCGCGCCGTAGACCGCACCAGGCGGATAACCGCCGATCAGCGGCGCAAGGACCAGCGCGAGCAGCAGAGAACCGATCCCGACGGTGCCCAGAAGTCCGTGATCGGCAAGAATGCCGCGAAGCGATAGGGAGGAAGAGTGAAACGCACTATCCCGTGCTGCTGCTGGCCTGATGGACATTCGACTCCGATGTGGTAGGGGGGGTAGACGGGGTAGACGGAGATGGCTGCTTGCCGCCGCGCAGCAGATTCAGCAGAGGATTGATGTAGCGACGCCGCGCGATCCGCACCGCAACCCGCGAAACGATACCGACGGGCACCAGCGGACGCAACAGGAGCGGAATCTGCGGATCGAAAAACGCCTGATGCTTCTTGTAGAACCGCCACATGGACCGGTGATGTTCCACGATCATCCGCTCGGCGGCATGATCGGATGATCTGCCGATGGCGTGGGTGAAGACGGCATCCGGGGCATAAACGACGCTCCAGTCGGCGTTGTGGGCGCGCAGACACCAGTCCATATCCTCGCAGTACATGAAAAAGGTCTCAGCGTCCAGAGGGCCGATCGCATCCAGGCAGGCACGCCGAATCAGCAAAACGCAACCGGATACCCAGTCCACCTCGCGCGCCGCGGCGTGGTCGAAGTCCTGCATCAGATAATCGGCGGCGGGCTTGTTGTTCGGAAACAGGCGTCCCAGATACACGTTGCGAAAAAGCCCTGCTGCGAATGTCGGGAAGCGGCGGCAGGAAAACTGAAGCGATCCGTCGGTATTCAGCACTTTTGGCCCGATGATGCCGGCTTTGGGGTTTGCGTCCGCCCAGCTCAGGAGCGTGTCGAAAGCGCCAGGGTGGCAGACAGCGTCGGAGTTCAGCAGCAGCGCATAATCGGCGCCCAGGTTCTCCAGCAGGGGGTTGTTGCCGCCACTGAACCCCCGGTTCGTTTCGCTGCGGATCAGATGGACGGACGAAAACTCCCGCGCGACCATCTCGGCGGAGCCATCCGTGGAGGCGTTGTCCAGCACCCACGTCTCAACCGTTTCAGGGCGGCTGCTTCCCCCCTCGATGCTGCGCAGACACACGCGCAGATCCTCCCGCGCGTTCCAGCTCACGATGCAGATTCTCAGGCGTGGTTTCGCCGCCGTTGTTTCCAAGCGATTCCCCCCAGCGGCCCGTGCGCGCCCAAGCGCCGAGCGTGACGATCCCTGTCATCATTACGTAAAACAGTCGTGGTGTCGTTTCCCGGTAGTGCTTCCCCCACAATCGCAGAAGCGCCCGGTGCGACTCCCAAACCGCAGCCCGGCGTACCTGCTGGGTCGTGCCACCGTACCCGTGAACCGCGATGGCATCGGGCGAGTACCAGACCTCGAGACTGGCCTTGCGTGCGCGCAGGCACCAATCCACATCGTTGAAGTAGAGCGGAAACCGCTCGTCCATCGGTCCCACCGCCTCGTAAGCAGGGCGCGTCAGCAGAAAACAGGACGCCATCGGCTGCGGCGCGATCTGCGCCTTTTCGTAATTGAACCCGATCTGCCGGTAGCTGCCCAACCCCGGAAAGAGGCGCGGCAGTTTGAGCAAGTCCCACAGCACGGACCTCGGGTCCGGAAAGCCGCGCACCGACCGCTGTACCACCCCGTCTCTGCCCACCAGCTTTGAAGCGACCGCCCCCGCCCCTGGGTGGGCCGCCAGGAACCGGGTCAGGGTGTCCAGTGTCCCCGCCGCGACCCGCGCATCGGGGTTCAGCAGAAGCAGGTAATCCCCCGTTGCCGTCGCCAGCGCCTGGTTCGTCCCTTTCGCGTAGTTCGCGTTCGCGTGGTTCGCGATCAGCCGGACGCCGGGAAACTCGCCGCGTACCATCGCTGCTGAGCCATCCCAGGAGGCGTTATCCACGACGATCACTTCCTGGTCCCCTCCGGTGAACGGGTACCTCGCTAACGCTTCAAGGCACGCCCGTAGATCGTCCC
>JACMJB010000447.1 GCA_014380815.1 Armatimonadota bacterium | reverse complement strand
GAGGAGGCCGCGGAGAGCAGCGAAACCGCCACCACGATCCCGGCCCGCAGGCGATACGGGTTCAGGTAGCCCATGATTCGACCGAAGACCGCGGCCCGCTTGACACAGGCGGGGCACTTTCCGTCTTTTTCCGGCAGCCGCCGCCCGCATTTCTCGCAGCGGGTCTTCTCGTCCACCAGCTTGATGGCGAGCGGCTCTCCCTTGGCAAGCTGCTCGATACCGCGCGCCATCTCGGAGAACCGAGCCGCGACCGAGGCGGAGAATGTTGCAACCGGCAGTACGCCCGTGGTCGTGGTTAGCTCCAGCCGCGCCCCGCCGACCAGCGGCTCGGTTCTCGCGGACTTGATGTCCGCCATCGGGACGGAAAACAGGAGTGTTCCCGCTTCGTCGTAGAGGCGGACACTGCTTCGAGTCACACGGATCTCGCGCCTGCCAAAGCGGTTCTCCTCCTCGGCGAGCATGTCGGCGGTTTCCGAGATCAGAACGGCATCGGGGTTCTCACTTTCGGGACCGACTGCGCGGCTCTCCGGTCTGGGGCCTTCCGTTTCCAATATCGCCATTGCGGAGCGTTCCTTTCGAGTCCCGGGCACAGAAAAAGCGAGAACATCCCGCGGCATAGCAAAACAGGTCAGGCCATGCCGCTGCCCATGCCGCGTCAGGCGATAGCAGCTTACATCCCTTATATCGTATCGGAGCAGATCGTTGGTAAATCCCCCAGCGGAAATATTCCGCGCTTTCCGACCATGAACTAATGCCTGGCAGCTTGCGTCTGAGGGCGTGGTGATACCGGTATCCTCACCGAGCGGCAGCGTCGCCCTCGACTCGTTTCGCAGCTTACGTCCCAGACGTTTTCACAAGAAAGGGTATGACCGAAATGCGTTCTCGCAAGCGGTTTTGTGTCTCCCAGCCTGCTCTAACGGCAGTGGCGCTGGCGGTTTTAATCCGTGTCTGTCCCGCCCAGGCTCAAACCTGGACTCTAGACTGAGGGCCAGAACGGCTCTGGGGATGCCGGCCCCTTCCCCGCGGTTGCCCAGGCGACTGTCGGTTCCGGTCCCCTGACCGAGATCGGGGGCAATTTGCGCGCGGCGGTGGGCGGAGATATGTACGCGATCCTCATCTCGGATTTCACCGCGTTCTCCGCGACGACCGTGGGATCGCCTGGAACCCTCGTGGACTCCCAGCTGTTCCTATTCGACGGCGCGGGAAATGGTCTCATCGCAAACAACGACGCCGCTGCCGCAACACTCCAGTCAGCGATCCCGTCCGGAAGCCCGCTTCTGACGGCCTTGCCTTCTGGCGTCTACTACCTGCTCTTGGATTCGAGCGGGAGAGATCCCGTCAGCGGCGGCGGCGCGATCTTCCCGACCGGCGGAAGCACCAGCAGCCTCCTCGGCCCGACCGGCCCCGGTGGCGGACAGCCGCTGACCGGTTACATCGGGGCTGGCAGCGGCACAGGAACCTACGTCATCACTCTGACCGGAGCGAGCTTTGCACAGGCAGCCGCGCCGGAGCCGGGCACAGCGGCGCTGGGATTAGCGGCTATCGGGTCGCTCGTGGGAATGGGAGGCTTACGGCGGCGGTGCCGGGTGTCCTGAAATCAGGAGCAACTCCTTGCCTTCGGTCAGGGAGCCGTTTCGAGGATCACCGGGGCGATGTCCAGTGCCAGGCAGGCCGCTCGCATCGCCCCAAGGTGCTCCCCTGCCGTCACGTGAAGCCAGGGGGAGGCAGCCGCCGCAAAAAGCCCCGAGGGGATCCCCGTAAATAAAGGGCGGGTGCCATCAGTGCTGACGGGTCCCTGCAGGAGCAGACAGCGGAAACGGCCTGCCCTGTGGGAGATGCGGGCCAGCGTACCCATCACGCCTGATTCCGCGGGCGAGCCGTACGCAAGATCGCCCAGAGCTACCAGGTCCCTGGGTGTCGTGCCGGAAACCAGTTCCAAAAGCCGGGCGGTCAGCGCCCCGTAGACATCGCCGCCCAGCGCGGCGAACTCCGCGCCCTCCGCTTCCCCAGTCACGATGACCCCGAACTGGTGCAGCCAGAGCGACCGGTCCACTGAAATCGCTACCGTGTCCGGAACATACAGCCGCTGACCATATAGCCTGCGGACCGCTTCCAGCCCACGATGCCGTTCGGTTTTCGCGTTCGCGCGCAGCCAGGTCTCAACCTCGGCTGATGCCAGGCCATCATTCCGGATCAGACGGTCGAAGGGGGCGCCGATCTCATCCAGCGCACCAGCAGCCTCGAAGAGGCCGCCGTTACCTGGGGCACCAGCGAGCAGGAGGGGGACCCCAGAGACCAGCGCAGCAGCGGCGGCGGCCAGGGGAGCGGCCCCCTTCCCCTCGCCTGCCATCAGCAAAATGCCATCGCAGTCCGCGCGGGCAAGCCGCTTCGCCTCGCGAATCGCTGCATCCAGCGTGATGACCGTCGCTTCTCTCGCCACCACGTCTACATCGTGAGCGCGCAGCGGGCCGAGCAACGACTCCAGGACACCTTCCGCTGAAATATCGAACTCCAGAACGCCAAGCCGCATTCGTTACCGCTGCTCCTTCGAAAGTACTCTCCATTACCCGCACGCTTGCTCCCACAGCGGCTCTACACCAGCAGCAGTGCGGGGGTTTCCAGGATTTCCCGGACTCGTGCCAGGAAGGCGGCGGCAGGGGCGCCGTCCATCGCCCGGTGGTCGAACGAGAGCGACAGGCCCATCAGGGGGCGCACCACCGGGACCCCGTCCCTTGCCACGATGCTGTCGGTGATTGCTCCGACCCCGAGGATCGCCACCTGCGGTGGGTTGATGATCGGGTTGAAGCTCTGGATTCCGTAGTTTCCCAGGTTCGTCACCGTGAATGTCCCACCCGTGATGTCCGCCCCGCCGAGCTGACCCGCGCGCGCGCGGGCCGCCAGATCCTGCCGGTTCTTCGCAATCTCACCCAGACCTTTGTTCTGGACCTCTTTGATGACCGGGACAATCAGTCCCTCCTCGCCGAGCGAGACCGCCAGCCCGATATGGACCGCCTCAAACAGCGTCATCGTGTCACCGTCAATGTGGGCGTTGACCTGGGGGAACTCCGCCAGCGCGACCGCCGCTGCCTTGACAATGATGTCCGTCGGCGAGACGCGCACCCCGACCTTCTTTTCAATGGCGGGAAGAAGCTGCTGACGCAGGCGGGTGGCTTCGGTCATATCTGCCTGCAGATTCAGTGTGACATGCGGCGCGTTGCGGACGGATCGCGCGATGTTCTCCGCGACTCGCTTCCGCAGCCCGGTTAGGATCAGGGTGCGGCTGCCAGCACTGCTTGCCATGGCGGTCGGCACCGGCGATGGCACCGACGTTGACGCCGGTGCGGTAACGTTGCCGCGCACATCCTCTGCGGTGATGCGTCCGCCGTGCCCGCTTCCCGAAAGAGCGGCAAGATCCAGCCCCGCGCCCGATGCCACCGCTTTTGCCAGGGGGGATGCCTTCGGGCCGCGCCCTGCCGCCTCCGCCGCAAATGCTGCCCCCACCAGGAGTTCCTCGTGGTACGCTTTGACGTCCCGCTCCACGATGCGCCCGCCCGGCCCACTCCCGCGCCCGGCAAGCTCTGTGACACTGACCCCGAACTCGTCCGCCACGCGGCGGGCACGAGGGCTGGCAGTCATCGCCGCTGTCGCCGCTCTGTCCCCCCCCGCCCCGTTCGGGGGAGCGCTTCCCGCGGGGGCCAACGATTCGTTGGATCGTGTACTGGGTGTATTGGATGTACTGGGTGTATTGGCTCCGCCAGGGATCGCGCCCCTGAAGGGGGCGGGGGGGGACAAAGCGGCTTCGCCGCCCG
>JACMJB010000446.1 GCA_014380815.1 Armatimonadota bacterium | reverse complement strand
GGTAGCACAGCGAACGGGGTGGGTCAAGATCCTCTTCTCATCCGGTGAGACGCGAAAAGACCCGGTGGCAGCTGCCACCGGGTCTTTTCGCGTCTCACCGGATGAGAAGAGGATCTTGACCCACCCCGTTCGCTGTGCTACCATCGGTAATCTATGGACAGAAGCGAACTGATCGAAGAGGCCCGCGTGGCCTTTGTTTCCCGGTTCGGGCACGAACCCGAAGTCGTTGGTGTTGCACCGGGCCGGGTCGAACTGCTGGGGAACCACACCGACTACAACGAAGGCTTTGTGCTGACCAGCGCCATTGACCGGGGAATCGCCATTGCCGGGTGCGCCCGTGAGGTGCCATCTGCGCGGGTCACCTCGCTGGACCAGGAGGGAACCGTTACCTTCGACCCCTCCGCCCCCAGTAAAGACCCGAACGCCACCTGGAGCGATTATGTCAAGGGCGTGGTGGATGAACTCAACAAGGCCGGGGCGACGATCGGCGGCTTCGATGCCCTGATCGCGAGCAATGTGCCGTCCGGGGCGGGCGTGTCTTCGTCGGCGGCGCTGGAGGTCGCGACCGCCCAGCTGGTCCTCTCGCTCTATCCCCATCGCCTGATGGTGGATGCCATGGGGCTTGCCAAACTCTGCCAGCGGGCGGAAAACAACTTTGTCGGCGCGCCGGTCGGCGTTTTGGATCAGTTCTCCTCGATCTTCGGTCAGGCAGGCCATGCCCTGTTTCTGGACTGCCGAACGCTGGAACACCGGACGGTGCGCCTTCCCGCCGACCGTGCCCGCATCCTGATCGCCGATTCGGGGGTCAAGCATGCGCTGGCGCTGGGCGGCGGCTACCGGGAGCGCCGGGCGCAGTGCGAGGAGGCCGCCCGCTGGTTCGCCGCGCGGTATCCGAACGATGGTATCAAGACCCTGCGCGATGTGACACCCGAAATGCTGGAAGCCTCCGAGGGAAAGCTGGAAGCGACGCTGGCGAAGCGCGCCCGGCATATCGTCTACGAGAATATGCGCGTCAAAATGGGGGCGGAGGCGCTGCAAGGCGGCAACATCGCGGCCTTCGGCGAGATGATGAGCAACACGCATGAGTCCATCCGTCGGTTCTTCGAGAACTCCGCGCCGGAGGTAGACGCCCTAGTGGAGATCGCGCAGGAGCAGCGGGGTGTCTACGGGGCCAAGCTTTCCGGCGGGGGCTGGGGCGGCAGCGCGGTGATCCTGCATGAGCCGGATATCACGGAGGACCTGTGTGCCGCGCTCGCGGACGGCTACCGACAGCGCTTCGATCGGGACGCCACCCTGCTGCCGACGGTCGCTGCCCAGGGCGCCGAGTCGCGCCGTTTCGACGATCCCCTTTAATGATGCGATCTGAGCGAGGAGTGGTCTCGTCGGCGGGAAACCTGGGCGGCGGGTTTCTGCTGTTTCGACGCCGGGGTGGTTTTGCGACCGCGGTTGATTACCGTGAGACGGTCCCCGTCCGTGCCGCCCGCCCCATTTTTATGAACGACCGCCGCGCTCTGGAGAAGCGCGGGCACCCCTGCGCGTCCCGACCCCGATTCCTCGGAGACGTGCAGGGCGTACTGATTGACCCCGGACCCAAGGCCCGTTTCGGTGCAAGCAATGGGCGTGGCAGCGGCGCCGCGGCGGGATACTGACCGGTAATGACCGTTGTCGCCTATGTTTCCGGTCACGGTTTTGGGCATTCGGCACGCGAAGTCGAGATTCTGCGCCGACTCCCCTCGGAGATCCCGCTGGTCGTAACGTCGGCTGCGCCGGAATGGTTCTGGCGGCAGGAGGTCCGGCGCCCGTTCGAGTTTGTCGCCGATGCCTTCGATGTCGGCTGCATTCAAACTTCTTCGTTGGACGTGGATGTTCCCGCGACCCTTGCCGCATGGCAGTCCATGGATACACGGAATCAGGCCCGTCTCGCGGAAACAGCGGAGGAATTGCGGCGGCGCGGCGCGCAGGTCGTGGTGACCGATGTCGGTTCCTTCCCGATCACGGTCGCGGAGCAGATCGGGATTCCCAGCCTGTGTGTCGCGAACTTCACCTGGGCCGACATCTACGCGGACTATGTGGACGAAGAACCCGCCTTCGCGCCGATTGTCGCCTCTTTGAACACCCAGTATAGCCGGGCGACACGGCTTCTGGAAACCGACCTTTCACTACCCATGGCCTGCTTTCCGCGCCGAGAGAGCGTCGGCCTGGTCGCGCGGCAGGGGACACCGCGAAGGCCCGAACTTCTGGAGCGTCTTGGAGTGCCCGCGCACGGCAAGCGGCTCGCACTGATCTACGCCGGAAACTGGGGATTGCCCGTCCCATGGCAGCGACTCGAGGCCTTCGACGACTGGCACTTTGTTTCCCTGGCCCCGTTTGATGCGGCGGCGCGGAACGCTTCGCACCTGCCCCAATCCGTGCTGCCCCATCCGGACTTTGTCGCCTCGGTAGATCTGGTGATCTCCAAGCCTGGTTACGGGAGTGTCGGGGAGTGCCTGGCGGCAGGCACCCCGTTTCTCTACTGCCCGCGCACCGGCTTCGCCGAATACGCCGCACTCGATGCCGCACTTTCCTCTTGGCCGGGCGGTCTGCGGCTTCCCGCCGAGCGATTCCTGGCCGCTGACTGGGGCGCTGCCCTCTCGCGGGTCCCACCACCGGGAAGTATCTCGCCGCTGCCCGCACCGGGAGGGGCAGCCGCAGCGGCGCGGATCGCGGATCACTGGAGGGGTTGACGGTAGTCTGTTCCGCATTATGTCTGACTGCTTCCTCACGAGGGCGATAGCAATATTTTTCGCCATTGACACGCTTGCTTCCTTGTGTTAAAATCCCACGCAAGCCTGGTTGTCTCACCGCAGGACGCGCACCAGATCGCAAAAACCGCGATTTGTACCATCGGTGAAGGTTGAAAGAGGTAGGAAATGCAGAAGGGCAAAGTGAAGTGGTTCAACGAAGCCAAAGGGTACGGTTTCCTTGAAGTCCCGGGGCGGAAGGACATCTTTGTCCACTACTCCGCCATTCAGAAGGATGGGTTCAAGACGCTAGTGGAGGGCCAGGATGTCGAATTCGAGATCGTGGACGGCGCAAAGGGACCGCAGGCCGCGGAGGTCGTTCCGCTGGGACCACAGCCAACTCCGAAGGTCTGAAGGTCAGATCCCGCGCGGGAGCGCTCCGGGAAAAAGGATGGCAACAAACGCCCTGCGGAGGCCCCCGCAGGGCGTTTTCCTGCCGGACACCTGGCCCTCTTCGATCGGAACCGGAGCACGGAGGTGAAACTTGACACTTTCTGGACGGTTTGTGATAAACTTCTCAATGTCAGCACTGCGGAATACCGAAACAATTTTGACCACCGCTCCGATGCCACGAGGTCTCAAAACTCACGATGCCGGGCCAGACTAACAGCCTACTGAACAGCTACATCCCCGTCCTTTGCATGGGGCTGATGGCACTTTTTCTTGTCGTCGTCTTTGTCGGGCTTTCCCGAATCCTTGGCCCGCAGCGCCCGACCCCGCAAAAGCTGGCCCCCTACGAATGCGGCGTGACACCCATCGGCTCCGCGCGCGAGCGGTTCCCGATCAAGTTTTATCTGATCGCCATGCTGTTTATTGTCTTCGACATCGAGACGGTCTTCCTATATCCCTGGGCGGCGACCTTCCGGCATAGCGGCGGCATGATGCTTTTCAATCTGTTCGAGATGGCGGTCTTTGTCGGTATCCTGCTGGTCGGATACGTTTACGTGTGGCGCCGCGGCGCTTTTGAATGGGACAACTAACATGGGAGTTGAGACAGACGCCGGTTACCTGACCGCCTCGCTGAACAAGCTGGTCAACTGGGCGCGCAAGAACTCGCTTTGGCCTGCCACCTTCGGCCTTGCCTGCTGCGCCATCGAGATGATGGCCTCCACCGACAGCCGCTTCGATCTGGCCCGCTTCGGCAGCGAGGCGTTCCGCGCCAGCCCGCGCCAGGCCGATGTGATGATCGTTTCCGGTCGCGTCTGCAAAAAGATGGCCCCGGTTCTGCGCCAGGTCTACGATCAGATGCCCGACCCGAAGTGGGTGATCGCGATGGGGGACTGCGCCAGTAATGGCGGCGTCTTCAATAATTATGCGGTCGTGCAGGGCGTGGATCAGATCGTTCCCGTGGACCTGTACGTGCCTGGTTGCCCGCCCTCCCCCGACGCCTTGATTCATGCGATCATGGAGCTGCAAAAGATCGTGGAGAACGAACGGTTCTCCGATCGGCGATAACTTCCTATGGTAGACACAGACGTTAGACTCGGTCTCTCCGGCTCGGACCTTGCGATCCGGGACCGGACGTTCAAAAATGACCTCGCGCGCGTGGATGAAAGCAGCCTCACTCCCGACAACTGCGCGGAGTTCAAGGCGCTCGCCGAGGCGGGCCTCGCGGGTGAAGTCGTGCTGGGGAAGCGGTTCCGGGACCAGGATTTCTTGACCGTCCGCAAGGACCGCATCGTGGATATTCTGACCACCCTCCGCGACGACGCTGACTGCGATTACCGGCTGGTTTCCGACATCTTCGGCGTGGACCTGCTCGGCTTTGACCGGGAACCGCGCTTCGAGGTGATCTACTCGCTGTACTCGCTGTCCACCAACCGGCGGATCGTGATCAAGGCGCAGGTGGACGAGGACGAGGCGGCGATTGACACGGTGTCCGATGTCTGGCCCGCCGCGAACTGGCCGGAGCGCGAAATCTTCGATCTGTTCGGCATTCACTTCAAGGGCCATCCGGACCTGCGCCGTATCCTGATGCCTGACGACTGGGTCGGTCATCCACTCCGCAAAGACTATCCGCTCGGCGGCGAAGAGGTCGAATTCTCGCATAATGTCCGGGGCCGCGAAGAGAACCTGCCGGGTTAACGGGTTAAAAGGGTCTCCGCTCCACACTGTCCGCAAGATGGCGGCTTTTCAAAAGCGAGGCGCTAAAAACGCCTCGCGCAGTTGCTGAAGCTAGAACGACAATACAAAAATGACGATGCAGCTTTCCAAACCGCTGGAACTCCCGGAACTTGCCCGCAAGAACAACATTCCTTCGGGCATCGAACTGGAACGGTTCATAGACCCTGAGACCGATCAGGAAACGATGACCATCAACATGGGACCGTCGCATCCCTCCACGCACGGTGTCCTGCGCCTGGTGCTGGAACTCGACGGGGAAACCGTGGTCAACTGCACACCCCACATCGGCTACCTGCACACCGGTATCGAGAAGACGATGGAGAACCTGAGCTATTACAAGGCCCTGGTTCTGACCGACCGCGAGGATTATCTGTCCAACCTGTGCAATAACCTCGCCTACTCGATGGCGGTCGAGAAGCTGATGAACGTGACGATCCCGATCAAGGGTCAGTATATGCGCGTTCTGCTCAACGAATTGGAGCGAATCGCCTCGCACATGCTCTGGCTCGGAACGCACTGCCTCGACATCGGCGCGATGAGCGTCTTCTTCTACTCCTGGCAGGACCGCGACCGGGTCCTGGAGATCAAGGAGCACCTTTCCGGCGTTCGCACCAAAACGTCGTGGATCTGCCCCGGCGGTCTCCGCGGCGATGCCCCGACCGGCTGGCTGGAGCGGGTACAGGAGTTCCTGGACTACTTCCCGGCCCGCATCGCTATGTACGAGACTCTGCTCACGAACAATCCGATCTGGATCGAGCGGACGCGCGGCGTCGGCATTATCTCCGGCGAGGATGCCATCGCCTTTGGGATGGCGGGACCGAGCCTGCGGGCATCCGGGGTGAACTTGGACCTGCGTAAGACCAATCCGTACTCCTCCTACGAGGAGTTCGAGTTCGATGTCGCGGTCGGCACCTACGGCGATGTCTACGACCGGTATCGGGTCCGCATGGAGGAGCTTCGCCAGTCGCAGGCGATCTGTGTCCAGGCGCTGCAAAAGGTAATCAAGATGGGGCCAGACTCCCCCGTCCGCACCAGTGACCGCAAGATCGCCCCGCCGCCGCGCGAGGAACTGGATACCTCCATGGAGGCCCTGATCCACCACTTCAAGCTGTTCACCGAAGGGTACCATCCCCCGATCGGCGAGGCCATCGGAGCGGTGGAAGGGCCTCGAGGCGAAAAGGCGTACTACGTGGTCAGCGACGGTTCCAATAAGCCTTACCGCGCCCGGATCAAGGGGCCATCGTTCTATAATCTTCAGGCGCTGCCCACCATGGTGCAGGGACGCCTGGTCGCCGATGTGGTGGCGATGATCGGCTCCATTGACATCGTGCTCGGCGATATTGATCGGTAGCAGGTGTCCATTCCGGACTGGGAGCAGACGCTGCGAGACGAATTCGGCGCGGAAGAGGGTTCGTTTCTGATACGGCTGCGCATCGAATTGGAATGGGATCGTGCCGCCTTCACCCGCCTGACGCAGGCGATGGAGGAGTGCTGCAGGGCACGGGCCGATGAGGACCTGCTGCCTCGCTGGATGGCGGAGGGATTCTGGTACGTGCCCTCGTTCACGCGCGGGCATACCAACCACCCTGCCTGGAAGAGTTACCTCGCCACTGATCCGGACTACTACAAAGCTGGCCGCGAGCGATTGGACGACCTTGCCTTCTGGTTCTTCCTTGGCGAAAGCCCGTCGCTCCTTCCGTTCGCGCCGCTTTGAAGTCGTCGTGAGAAGGCGACGTTCGCGCCTGTGACGGTTTCTCTGATACACTGTCTGTGAAATTTTTCTCGAAGAGCGAGGCGAGAGGCGATCCGCACTCTAGCCCTTGAGGTAAGCCCTATGCTGAAATTTGACGCAACCGTAAAAGCGCGGCTCGATGAGTTGATTTCGCGCTACCCGAACAAAAAAGCTGCCCTGTTGCCCGCCTTGTGGGTCGCGCAGGAAGTCTACGGTGGCTGGCTCCCGGAGGCGGCGATGCAGGAGGTCGCGGATCACCTGGAGGTCTCGCGCGCCGAGGTGGAGGGGGTCGCGACCTTCTACACGATGTACAACAAGGAGCCGGTCGGCAGGCATCACATCGAGATCTGCCACAACGTCTCCTGCATGATGTTTGGCGCGGACCAACTCATCGAGCATTGCGGACACGCGCTGGGCATCGCGAAGGGGGAGACGACCCCTGACGGCGTTTTTACCCTGAACGGCGCGGAGTGTTTGGGAGCCTGCTGCAACGCGCCCGCGGTCCAGATCGGCGGAACATACTACGAGGATGTGACCAAGGCCCGCATGGATCAGATCATCGAGTCGCTAAAAGGCGACTCTCCCAGTGATGTGATTGTGCCGCCCCAGTCGAAGATGCCGGAGCAGGGAAGGTTCTAAGTCGCCAGAACGCCCTTCCGAAGATCGCGGGCTTAAACCCGCTGGCCCTCAACCCAGAGGGCATTAGAAGTCGAGAAAGCCAATGTCCGAACAGCCACAACTACTATACCAAAACCGCTATGTCGAGGGTATTGCCGGGATTGACAAGTGGATAGAACACGGCGGATATGACGCGTTCCGCAAGGCGCTGACGATGACGCCCGAAGCCATCATTGACGAAATCAAGGTGTCGGGCCTGCGGGGGCGGGGTGGGGCGGGCTTCCCCACCCACATCAAATGGAGCGCGGTTCCCAAGAACTTCGATCAGCCGCACTACCTGGTGATCAACGCCGATGAGGGCGAACCGGGTACCGCCAAAGACCGTGACCTGATGAACGGTATCCCGCACCTGCTGGTCGAAGGCTGCCTAGCGACGATGGTCGCCATCCGCGCCTCAAAATGCTACATCTATATCCGGGGCGAGTATGTCCAACCCTGGCAGTCGGTCCAGCGTGCCATCAATGAAGCCTACGCGAAGGGTTTCTGTGGCAAGAACGTTCTGGGGTCGGGCCTGGATCTCGATATTTACACGCATCTTGGGGCCGGGTCTTATGAGTGCGGCGAAGAGTCCGCGCTGATGTCGTCGCTGATGGGCGAGCGCGGGATGCCGCGCCTCAAAGCGCCGTCCGCACCGCTGCCGATGATCTCCGGTGTGTGGCAGAAGCCGACCGTTGTCAACAACGTCGAGACGGTTTCCACCGTGGTTCCGATCCTGAATAGGGGCGGCGCGGAGTACACGAAAATCGGTTACGGCTCCCCGCGGTCGCGCGGCACGAAGCTGTTCTCGATCAGCGGGCATGTCAACAAGCCGGGTGTCTATGAGATCGTGCTGGGAACGCCGTTCAGCGAGGTGCTGGAGATCGCGGGCGGTGTCCGGACCGGGCACACGCTGAAAACCTACATTCCCGGCGGCTCGTCTATGGGCTTCGCCCCGCCGACGCCGCTGGATTACCCGTTCGACTACGAGGGGATTCCCGCCAGCACCCAGACCCTCGGCCTTGGCTCCGGTGGTTTGATCGTGATGGATGAGACGACCTCCATTGTGCCGATCGTCAAGCGGCTGGTAGATTTTTATCACCATGAGTCCTGCGGCAAGTGTACACCCTGCCGCGAGGGGCTGAACTGGCTCTCGAAAATCTATCAGCGGATCGAGGACGGCGCAGGTCGCGAACAGGACATAGACCTGATCTGGGACATCTGCGATAATATCCAGGGCAAGTCGTTCTGCGCGCTCGGCGAAGGCGCGATCTGGCCCGTGATGACCAGCCTGCGCCTGTTCCGCGAGGAGTATCTGAGCTATATCCGCACTGGCAAAGACCTGGCGATGGCCTGAAGGGCGACAGATCCACCCTCAGGCGACGGTATGCGGCAATCGGACTAGAAACAGCCTTTCAACTCATGGCACGAAAAGACAAAACAGAGACCAGCAGTGATGGCGGCGAGATCAGCGGCGCGCAGACCAGCGCCGCCGAGCAGGCGAACGCGCCCAAGGAAAGCACTGCCCAGCAGGCCGCCCAGCAGGTGATCGCGGAGGGCAGCGCGACGGTGAATGTCGGAGTAAACCCGGCAAATCCGGCAAGTGGTGCGACCAAGCCCTCGGAAGCTGCGCCTGCGCCGCCAAGTGGTGGGACGCCGGAGGTGCAGAAAGCCGCGCAGCCCGAGCCGAACAAGCCCGCTGTTGCTTCGACACAGGCGGAGGGCGGCGCGAAGACGACCGCGGATGCCCCCCGCTCAGAGCGCGACCGAACCCCGCAGGAAAAAGCCGACGCCGCAAAAGCCTCCGCCAACGCCGAGACGGCAAAGGCAGCGGGGGCGGAGATGCTGAAACTGGTAGTAGATGGCGTCTCGGTCGAGGTGCCCAAAGGGACACTCGTGATCGAGGCCGCCTTCCAGGCGGGCGCGGACATCCCGTACTTCTGCTATCACCCGCGTCTCACCAGTGTCGGAGCCTGCCGTATGTGCCTCGCCTCCGTGGAACTGGAGATGTTCGGGCAGCGGCGCGCATCTATCATGACCTGTTGCACGGTGCCGTGCGCAGAGGGCATGGTCATCAAGACCAACACGCCGGATGTGAAGAAAGCACAGAACGGTATCCTGGAGTTTTTGCTGGCGAATCATCCGCTGGACTGCCCGATCTGTGACCGGGGCGGGGAGTGCCCGCTCCAGAACATGACGATCGCCTACGGCCCGCCTACCAGCCGCTACATCGAGGAAAAGCGGCACTTCCCCAAGGCGATGCCGATCTCGGATTACGTCGTGCTGGACCGTGAGCGCTGCATCCAGTGTATGCGCTGCACCCGGTTCTGCGAGGAGATCAGTGGCGATGGTCAGCTTACCATCCTAAACCGGGGGGCAAGCTCCGAAATTGGGACCTTCTTTGGGCACGATTTTTCGTCGAACTTTTCCGGCAATACCATCGAGATCTGCCCGGTCGGGGCGCTGACCAGCCGGACCTACCGGTTCGCGGGTCGCCCGTGGGAGATCAAGTCCACAGACAGCGTCTGCTCCAAGTGCGGCAACGGCTGTAATATCGCCGTTCAGAGCCGTTTAGGTGACCTCGTGCGCATCAACGGTCGAACGAACGAGGACGTCAACGAGGAGTGGACCTGTGACCGTGGCAAGTTCGGTCAGTACTATGTCAATGCCAAGGAGCGGCTGGTCCAGCCCCTGATCCGCGACGACCAGGGGCGCCTGATCGAGTCCTCCTGGGATCAAGCGCTGATCGCGATCCAGAAGAAGATCGAATCGCTCAAGGCGGATCATGGCCCGGACAGTATCGCCGGAATCGCCTCGACTCGCTGCACGGTCGAGGATAACTATCTGTTCGGACGGCTGATGCGAACGCTCGTCGGCACCAACAACCTGGACCATCAGATGAGTGCG